>QHVP01000325.1 GCA_003222295.1 Acidobacteriota bacterium
GAGCTGACCCTGGCCCAGGAAGTCACCCACCCCAACGTCTGCCGTGTCTACGACCTCGGCGAGAACGACGGGATGCTCTTCATCAGCATGGAATACGTCGAGGGCCAGAGCCTCGACGACCTCATCCAGTCCGTCGGAACGCTTTCGACCAAGCAGACCATCGCGCTCGGACGGCACATCTGCGCGGGCCTGGAAGCGATCCATTCACGGCAGATCGTGCACCGCGACCTCAAGCCCGCCAACATCATGGTCGACCGCGCCGGCCACGCCATCTTGATGGACTTCGGCCTCGCCTACGCGCACGGGAAGGACCGGCTCACGGGTGAAGGCGCGATCCTGGGCACGCTCGCCTACCTGTCCCCCGAGCAGGCCACCGGGCAGCCGACGGATGGGCGGACGGACATCTACGCCATCGGGCTCGTGCTCTTCGAGATGCTGACCGGGCGCCGCGCGCCCGGCGACGGCGGCACCGCTCCCCTGGCCCTGCGCGATCCGAGCGAGCGCTGTCCGCCGCCGAGCCGGTTCGTACCGGAGGTGCCGGCGGAGATGAACGCGATCGTCCTCCGCTGCCTCGAGCGCGACCCCGCGCGCCGGTACGCGTCGCCCGGAGACGTCGATGCCGCCCTCGCGCGGCTGGCCGCCAGCCTGTCCTCCGGCGTGAGCGCGGGACGCGTGCGCATCTCCGCCCGGCGCGGGGGCCTGGCCACTGCCGCCGCCGCCGGCGTCGTCGCCGTCGCGCTGGCCGGAACCATCGGATGGTGGGTCTCCCATAGGCCTCGACCGGGACCGGGTCACCCCGTGGTCGCGGTGCTGCCGCTGGAGACGGTCGGGGGGGCGCCGGACGATCACCTGAGTATCGGCATCGCGGATACGCTGATCGCCCATCTCGCCGGCATTCCCTCCCTGACCGTGGTCTCGCGCGTCGGCGCCGGGGCGGATGGCGGCGGCCGTGGCCAGGTGCGGCGGCTCGCGCACGAGCTGGGCGCGGACTACGTCGTCAGCGGCAGCATCTTGCGCCTCGACCGGCGCATGCACGTGACGGCCACCCTCGTGCGGCCGGACGATTCCGTGGCCTGGGGCGCGGACTACGAGGGCTCCGTCGATGACCTGTTCTCGCTGCAGCGCCGGCTCGCCGAGGGCGTCAGCGCCGCGCTGGCCGTGAACCTGACCGCCGCCGATCGCTCACGCCTGGCCCGCCCCCCCACCACCAGCCTGCCCGCGCTGGCCGCCTACACCGACGCGCAGGCCCTGCTCGAGCATCCCGAGGTCCCCGGCAACGTGCCGCGCGCGATCGACGGCCTGCGGCTCGCCCTCTCCCACGACCCGAAGTTCGCCCTTGCCCACGCCGCGCTGGGACGCGCCTGCTGGCAGCAGTACCTGGAGACGAAGGACCCGAGCTGGACGCGGCTGGCCACGGACTCCGTGACGGAAGCGCTCCGCCTCGATCCCGCGGAGCCCGGGACACGGCTCGCCCTGGCCACCCTGTACTCCGGCACCGGACGCACGGAGGCGGCGGTCGACGAGCTGCACAAGGTGCTCGAGGCGCAACCCTCGAACGACGATGCGCATCGACAGCTCGGGGACATCCTGGCGGGCAAGAGCCGATGGGAGGAGGCCGTCGCGCAGCTCCGCACCGCAGTCGAGCTGCGCCCGAAGTTCGGCGACAACCTGAGCCACCTCGGCCTCGCCCTCGTCGGGAGCGGACGCTATCCGGACGCGATCGCGGTGTACCGGCGGCTCACCGAGCTGCAGCCGGAGAACTCGCGGGCCTTCCAGCGCCTTGGCACCGCGTACCACGAGATGGGCGACGACGAGCAGGCGATGGCCAACTACCGGCGCGCGCTCGCTCTCGGCGCCGACGCGCGGGCCTACACGAACGTCGGCAGCCTCGAGCTCTCTCGCGGGCGGATGCCGGAGGCGGCGGCCGCCTTCACGGAAGCGGCCAGGCTCGAGCCGAGGAATCCGATCGCGCAACGCAACCTCGGCGACGTCTACGAGCGGCTGGGACGGCGCGACGACGCCGCCGCCGCCTATCGGTCGGCGGTGGCGCTCTGTGAAGACCAGTTGCGCGTCAATCCGAAGGATTCGCATACGCTGGGCCGGCTCGCCGTGTACGAGGCGAAGCTGGGGTGGCGCGACGCCGCCGCCCGACACGTGGCCGACGCCCTCGTCCTCAGCCCGGGCGATGGCGACGTCATCTACCGTGCCGCCATCGTGCACGCGCTGGCCGGCCGGACGGACGCGGCGCTGTCGTCGCTGCGGGAGGCGGTCGCGCGCGGTTACAGCGCGGCGCAGGCCAAGACCGACGACGACCTGGCCAGCCTGAGGGGCCGGCCCGAATTCGTGTCGGTCCTCACGGCGTCTCACCGAGGAGAAGAGCGATGAACGAAGAGAAGAAGGACAACGTGGATCCAGAAGGGTATCGGAAATCCGTCGCCTACGGCCTGGGTGTCGCGCTCACCTACCAGAACACGCGCAAGGTGAAGGGCGGTCCGGAGCGCTTGGCGGTGTTCTCGGGCCAGAAGGTGAGCTGGAAGTTCCTCAACACCACCGGCACGCCCGCCACCTTCGTCCTCACTATCAAGAAAGGCGAGTCGTCCGACTACCCGTTCGTCGAAGCGCCGCCTTGGAAGGCCACGGCGGGCGCCAACCTGGGCACGACGGCCCTGACCCTTACCATCAAGGCCTATTCAAGACCCGCCCACTACACGTACCAGCTCGAGATCGATGGCGAACCGAACAGCGCGCTGGACCCCGAGCTCGACATCTGGCCCTGATCAGCGCTTGAAGCTCTTCCGCGCCTGCTCCAGCTCGCGCGCGATGTCCGCGCGCAGGGACGCCGTCTTGATCACGCGGACATGGGGCAGGAACCCCTTGATCCAGCTCTTCAGCTCGAACCCGGGGGCGACGCTCAGGCGCAGGGTCACGCCACCTCCCGGCCCCTCCTCCAGCGACTGGCTCTCGTGCCAGACGCGTTCGCGGATGTAGCCGGCGACCGCGGCCTCGAACGCGATCTCCACCGGCTCCGGCTTGCCCCCGGCGATCCCGAAGGCGCCCCGGGCGTACTCGGAGACGTTGAAGTCGGCGGGCACCTCGAAGCTGTCGTCGCGCACTTCGATCTTCTCGATGCGCTCGACCGCGAACGTGCGCACCTCTCCGTACTCCTCCGCCCGCGCGTAGAGATAGAGGCCGCCGTGCCAGTACACCAGCCGGTAGGGATCGACGGTGTAGGTCTTGGTCCGCTTGCTGTTGAAAGAGTAATAGGCGATGGTCGCGCGCCGCTGGTGCAGCACGGCGTCGATGAGCTGCGCGATGACGTCCTGCTTGTTCGAATAGTCCTTCCAGGGATCCGGACGCGCGGAGAAGAGGTCCTGGATGCGCGCGAGGTAGGGCAGGCTGCGTGCGGGCAGCGCCTCCCGGATCTTCGCGAAGGCGGCGTCGAGGTCCTGGGCGAAGGGAGCGCCCCCGAGGAACGACATCAGGTTCTTGCTGAAGTACAGCGCACTGAGCTCGGCCAGGGTGAAGGTCTGGGTCAGCCGCTGCTTGTACCCCTCGACCAGCCTCCACACCTTGCGGCCGTCCGTGCGCTCGTCGAAGAGCGGGAACCCCGCCTCCTGCAGCGCCTCGATGTCGCGGCGGATGGTGCGCTCGGTGACGCCGTGCTCGTCGGCCAGGTCCTGCGCGGTCGTGTAGCGTCCGGCCTCGATCCGCTTGAGGATGCGCCACTGACGAATGACCTCGGCATTACGCACAGTAGTGGTTCTCCCAGCAGATCCCGTTCCCGTCTCCCTCTCCCTCTCCGTCTGTTTGGCAGATACGGACGGAGACGGGCACGGAGACGGAGACGGGACGGGCGCTGCGCGGAATCAATGAACGTCCTCGTCCCGGTGGAAAAGAAATCCCTGGCCCAACTCTATCCCGAGCTTCTTGAGCACCTGCAGCTCCTCTTCCCTCTCTATCCCCTCCGCGATCACGCGCGCCTTGATCTTGTCCGCGAGCTGACGAAGGGTCTCCAGCAGGCTCTGCTTGATGCTGCTCTTGTCGATGTCGTGCACGAGGCTGGTGTCGAACTTCAGGAAGTCGGGCTCGATGCTGGCCAGCGACTGCAGCGAAGCGTTCCCGGCCCCCATGTCGTCCACGGCCACGCGATACCCGCGCTCCTTGAACGTGCGTAGCGCGTCCTGGAACTCGTCGTGGCGCACGATGGCCACGCGCTCCGTGATCTCCACCACCACCTCGCGCGGGCTCAGCCCGCTGTGGGCCAGCACCTCGTCCATGCCGCCCGCCGCCCACTCCGGGTCCTCGACCGCGCTCGGGGAGGCGTTGATGAAGAGAAGGCCCAGGCCGGCGGTGGAGGCGGCGGTCTCGATGGCGGTGCGGCGGCAGAGCCGCTCGAACTCCATCAGGAGGTCGGTCGATTCCGCGAACGCGAACAGGGCCTCCACGGAATCGAAGGACACGCCGCCGATCGGACGCGTGAGGGCCTCGTGTCCGATGATCTGCCCGTCGGAGAGCCTCACGATGGGATGGAACACCGTGCGCACGCCCGACTGCGTGATGAGCCGGGAGATCTCCTGGCGGCGCTCCGTCTCGACGCCCGCCCGCTCGACCAGGCTGTTCAGCATGGCCTCCGCCACCGCCTGCTGGATGGCGCGCTCGCTGCGCACGATGGGATCGTTGTGGATGCGCGCGTGCCCGGCCGAGAGGTCCAGGGTCCGCAGCACGCTCGCGGGCGGAGCGGTCTCGATGCGGCCGCGCAGCGCCGCGAGCAGGCGGTCGCGGCGGGCGGCGCTGGACGACTCGGCCCCGGCCACGAAGATGAGGAACCGGTCCGAGCGCACGGTTTGCAGGCACACGACGTCTTCCGCCGCCAGCTCACCCCCGGAACGCAGGGAGGCGAGCACGGCCGCGAACTCGCGCACGGCGCCGTCGTAGGCCGCCCAGCCCAGCTTGGTCTCCTGCCCGCCGGACCGCCCGAGGTCGACGTAGATCACGTCGGCCGTGCCCTTCGACTCGAGGAGGCGGCGCACGTCCTCGATCACCGCGGGCAGCGCGGGCAGGCCGGTGAGCCCGTCGTAGAGCTGGCTCTTGTAGCGGAGCCACTCCGTGCGCAGCCGGTAGTAATCGTTCTGGGTCGAGGTGGTCAGGAACGCGCTCTCCAATGGCCTTTCCGGATTCTTAGGTGCGAAGCGGCTTTTT
>QHVP01000319.1 GCA_003222295.1 Acidobacteriota bacterium
GGCGGGAGATGCTGGGGAGCGCGGCGCTTTTGTTCACGCGTGGCCTGGACCTGGATTGGGCGCGCTTCGATCATGGCTATCCGCGGCGCAAGGTGGCCCTTCCGACCTACCCCTTCGAGCGGCAGCGCTACTGGGCCGAGCCCACCGCGAGCGCGCCCGAGGACGGAGAGCGGCAGCGCGCGCTGCCGGGCTCGCGCCGGCGCGTCGGCTCCGACCGCAAGGAGGTCCTCTTCGAGTCCTTGATCGGGCCGCGGGCACTGCCCTACCTGGCGGATCACAAGGTCTACGGGTCGGTCGTGCTCCCTGCGACGGCCTATCTCGAGATGGGCCTCGCGGCCGGGGAAGAGACGCTGGGTCCCGGCGTCCACGTCCTGGAGGACGTCGTGATCTCCGAGGCGATGGTCCTTCCCGCGGCTCAAGACCGGTTGGTCCAGGTGAGCGTCTCCGCGGAGGAGGACGGCGCGACGATCGAGGTGCGCAGTCGCGCCACGGAAAGCGACGGCGACCAGTGGCGTCTCCACGCGTCCGGCCGTGTGCGTGAGGCCCAGTCGTTCTCCGTCCCCGAGACGCTGGAGGCGATCCGGGCGCGTTGCACGACCGAAGTTCCGGTGGCGGCCCAGTACGAGGCGCTGCGGAGCGCCGGGATCGACTTCGGGCCGAGCTTCCGCGGACTCGTCGGTCTCTGGGCCGGCGACGGCGAGGCCCTCGGCAAGGTGCGGCTGCCCGACGCGGCGAACCAGGGCACCGATGGCTATCGGGTCCATCCCGCGCTGCTCGACGCCTGCTTCCAGGCCCTGGGCGGAGCCGTGAAGCGAGGCGACGGGGCCGCGGGAGTCTATCTCCCGCTGAGCCTCGAGCGCGTGCGGCTGCATGCCCGTGCCGGGGCAGACGCGTGGAGCCACGTCCGAATCCGTCCCGATGCGGGAGCGTCAGGCGAAACCGTGGTCGCGGACATCTGGGTTCTCGACGATTCCGGGCAGCCCATCGCACAGCTGGAGGGGTTGCGGCTGGCACGAGCCACGCCGGAGACGCTGCAGCGCGTCGCGCAGCCGCCGGTGGGCGAGTGGTTCTACGAGGTGGCGTGGCGCGCCCAGCCCCTGGCCGAGGCCGCCAACGCCAAACGGCCGGCACCCGGGGGCAGCTGGCTCATCCTGACGGATGCGGAAGGAACCGGCGACGAGCTTGCGAAGCATTGGGCGGAGCGCGGGGAAAGGGTCCTGGTCGCGCGCCCGGGGTCGGAGTTCGCGAAGCAGGAAGGTGGCGCCTTCCAGCTGGACCCCTCACGGCCCGACGACTTCCGCCGCCTCGTACGAGAGGCGTCGGCCGAGGACGGTCTCGCGGGCGTGGTCCATCTCTGGAATATCGGCTCGCGTTCCGGGGCCGGCGGGTCCGCGCTCCGCCGAGCGGCCGCCGTGGGTTGCGGGAGCCTGCTGCACCTGACCCAGGCCCTGGCCGAGCTCCGGCAGACCGATGCGCTTCGGCTCTGGGTCGTAACGCGGGATGCCCAGGCCGTCGCCTCTGGCCTGCCCGACGCGCCTGGCCTGGAACAGGCGCCGGCGTGGGGGCTGGCGCGGACGATCGCGGCGGAGCACCCGGAGCTGCGCTGTGTGTGCGTCGACCTGGATGCGGCGACGGGACGCGCGGCGGGCGCTCTGCTGCAGGCGGAGATCGAGGCGGGGGCGAGCGAGGATCAAGTTGCCTACCGCGGGGGACGCCGCCACGTGGCCCGTCTTGTGCACAGGTCCGGCGCTCTTCTCCCCGAGGGTCAGCCGCTGGAGCTCGAGATCGCGACCCGGGGAATCCTCGAGGAGCTGCGCCTTCGGCCAACCGTCCGCCGCAAGCCGGGACCGGGCGAGGTGGAAATCCGGGTCGTGGCCTCGGCCCTCAACTTCCGTGACGTCCTGAACGCGATGGGGGTCTACGAGGGCCCCCCGGGGCCGCTGGGCAGCGAATGTGCGGGCCGGATCGTGGCGATCGGTGAAGGTGTCCACGACCTGGCGCTGGACCAGGACGTCGTGGCCATGACGGCCGGGGCCTTCCGGACACATGTGACGACCCCGGCGGCGTTCGTCGTGGCCAAGCCCGAGGCCCTGAGCTTCGACGAAGCGTCGGCGGCGCCGGTCGCGTTCCTGACCGCGGAGTACGCCCTCCACCGCCTGGGGGCGATGAAGGCCGGCGAGCGAGTGCTGATCCACGCGGGCACCGGGGGCGTGGGCCTGGCCGCGGTGCAGCTTGCGCAGCGGGCCGGCGTGGAGATCTTCGCAACCGCGGGCAGCGACGAGAAGCGCGCCTATCTCCGGTCCCTGGGTGTACCTCACGTGATGGACTCGCGCTCCCTGTCCTTCGCCGAGGCGGTGATGAAGGAGAGCGGAGGCGAGGGAGTGGACCTCGTCTTGAACTCGCTCACCGGCGACTTCATCCCGAAGAGTCTGGGCGTCCTGCGCCGAGGCGGCCGTTTCCTGGAGATCGGCAAGGCAGGGATCTGGAGCGCCGAGCAGATGTCGGCGGTGAGGGCCGACGTCTCGTACTTCCCGATCTACCTCGGCGAGATGGATCCGGCGCAGATGCGATCGATGTTGCTCGCACTGATGGCGGAGCTCGACTCGGGAGCTCTGAAGCCCCTGCCGGTGCGCGCGTTCCCATTGGCCCAGGCCTCGAGCGGATTCCGCTTCATGGCCCAGGCGAAGCACATCGGCAAGATCGTGCTCACGGACGAAGCGGCTGCGCCCGCCGTCCGCGCCGACGCGACCTATTTGATCACCGGGGGACTCGGAAGCCTGGGCCTGGTCGTGGCGCGCTGGATGGTGGAGCGAGGGGCGCGCCGCCTGGTGCTGGCCGGGCGGGGAGCGCCTTCGGCCGCCGCGCGTGAAGCGCTCGGCGAGCTGCAGAGCACCGGGGCGGAAGTGGTGGTCGCGCAGGGCGACGTCTCGGACGAGCAATTCATCCCTCGTCTGATGGCCGAGACAGGGCGCGGCTCGTGGTCCCTTCGCGGCATCGTGCACGCGGCCGGAGTGCTCGACGACGGCGTCGTCGTGCAGCAGAGCTGGGAGCGGTTCGAGCGTGTGCTCGCCCCGAAGATGTCGGGTGCGTGGAACCTGCACCTCGCCACGCGAGGGATGCCGCTCGACTTCTTCGTGCTCTTCTCTTCGGCGGCGTCGCTCCTGGGCTCGCCGGGGCAAGGCAACTACGCCGCGGCCAACGCCTATCTGGACGCCCTGGCTCATCACCGCCGGGCCGAGGGGTTGCCCGCCGTCAGCATCAACTGGGGCCCGTGGGCCAATGTCGGGATGGCGGCCGGCCTGGACCAGCGCGACCAGGCGCGCATGACGCGGCAAGGTCTCCGCTCCCTCTCCCCGGAGGAGGGAATGGCCGCCTTCGCGAGGCTTCTCGGGCAGGCATCGGCGCAGGTCGGAGTGCTGCCGCTGGACCTGGAGAAGATCCTCGCGCCTTTCCCCCCGGGAAGTGAGCCGCCCCTGCTCGCCGAACTGGCCCTGGGTCGGGTTCGAGAGAAGCGACCGCGATCCTCGTCGACGCGCCCCGAGCTCGTCGTCCAGGTGGAGCAGGCGCCCGCGGGCCGGCGCCGGGGGGTCGTTCTTTCCCACGTGCGCAACCACGTGCTGGGCGTGCTGGGCCTGGACTCCTCCTCAGCGCCCGACGCGCAGCAGGGGCTGCGGGACCTCGGCATGGACTCGCTCATGTCCATCGAGCTGCGCAACCGTCTTCAGCGCAGCGTGGGCGAAAGCCTGCCCCCCACCATCGCCTTCGACTTCCCGACGATCGACGCCTTGACCGACTACCTGCTCGAGCACGTTCCCGCGCTGGGCGCGGGAACACCCGAAGGGCCGGCGGCCGCGGTGGCTGCGCTCCCGTTCGTGCCAGCTCACGGCGAGGCGGAACCGATCGCCATCATCGGAATCGGCTGCCGCTTCCCGGGAGGGAGCGACACCCCGCAGGCGTACTGGCAGATGTTGCGGGGGGGCGTGGACGCGGTCCGCGAGGTGCCTTCCGACCGCTGGGACATCGACGCCTACTACGACGCCGACCCCGACGCGCCCGGGAAGATGTACACCCGCCATGGCGCGTTCATCGATGACGTCGACAAGTTCGACTCGAATTTCTTCGGGATCTCGCCGCGGGAGGCGGTGAGCCTGGATCCGCAGCACCGGCTATTGCTGGAGGTGAGCTGGGAGGCGTTGGAGCGGGCGGGGCAGTCGCCGGAACGGCTGATGGGGAGCCGCACCGGCGTGTTCATCGGGATCAGCAGCAACGACTATGCCCTGATGCAGTTCAAGGCCATGGAGCGGACGGGGATCACCGCCTATTTCGGGATCGGAAGTGCCGCGAGCGCCGCCGCCGGCCGGCTCTCCTATTTCCTCGGTCTCCAGGGGCCCTGCCTGGCGGTGGACACCGCCTGCTCGTCGTCGCTCGTGGCCGTGCACCTGGCGAGCCAGAGCCTGCGTCAGGGTGAGTGCGGCACCGCCCTCGTGGCCGGCGTCAACCTGATCCTGTCCCCGGAGGTGACGATCAACTTCTGCCGCGCGCGGATGCTGGCCGCGGACGGGCGATGCAAGACCTTCGACGCCGCGGCCGACGGGTACGTGCGGAGCGAGGGCTGCGGAGCCGTCGTGCTGAAGCGGCTCTCCGATGCCATCGCCGACGGCGATCCCGTGCTGGCGGTCATCCGCGGCTCGGCCGTCAATCAGGATGGTCGCAGCGGCGGGCTGACCGTGCCCAACGGGCCGGCGCAGGAAGCCCTGATCCGCGAGGCCCTCGCCATGGCGGGGGTGGCGCCGTCCGAAGTGGGCTACGTCGAAGCCCACGGGACGGGCACGTCACTGGGGGATCCCATCGAGATGCAGGCGCTGGGTGCGGTGATGGGCGACGGCCGTTCGGCAGAATATCCCGTCCTCGTTGGGTCTGTGAAGACCAACATGGGTCACCTGGAGGCCGCAGCGGGCGTCGCGGGCCTCATCAAGGTGGTGCTGTCCCTGCAGCACGGGGAGATCCCCCCGCATCTTCATTATAAGGAGCTGAACCCCCACATCTCCCTGCGCGAGGTCCCGGCCGTGATCCCGACGGCCCTCATGTCCTGGCCTCGGGGAGACCGCCCGCGGATCGCCGGCATCAGCTCATTCGGGTTTGCCGGAACCAACGCGCACCTGGTCATCGGGGAGGGGCCCGCGGCCGAGCCCGCGGTCGTCGCCAAGCGCGAACGGCCCCGGCACCTTCTGGCCCTGAGCGCGAAGACCGACGGTGCGCTGCGGGCGCTGGCCGCGCGCTTTGCGGAGCGCACCGCCGAGCCGTCCGTCTCCCTGGCCGACCTTGCCTTCTCCACCCACGCCGGCCGCGGCCAGTTCGCCCACCGGCTCGCGCTCGTGGCCGCGAATGCGGCCGAGGCCGCCGGACCGCTCACCGCCTTTGCGGCGGGGGAATCTCCGGAGGCGGTGATTCGCGGCGAGTTCCTGGGTCGAGAGCACCCGGAGGTGACGTTCCTGTTCACCGGTCAGGGCTCGCAGTACGTGGGTATGGGGCGCGAGCTCTACGAGACGCAGCCGACGTTCCGCGAGGCGCTCGAGCGTTGCCAGGAGCGGATGCGGGGCGAGCTCGATCGGCCGCTCCTGTCCGTGCTGTACCCGAAGGACGGGGAGACCTCGCCGCTGGACGAGACCGCGTACACGCAACCGTGCTTGTTTGCGCTCGAGTGGTCGCTCGTCGAGATGTGGCGGAGCTGGGGCGTGGAGCCGGCGGCAGTGATGGGCCACAGCGTAGGGGAATACGTGGCGGCCTGCGCCGCGGGTGTCTTCAGCTTCGAGGACGGGCTGAAGCTGGTGACCGCGCGCGGGCGGCTGATGCAGGCGCTGCCCTCGGGGGGGGCCATGGCCGCCGTCCTGGCCGGCGAGAGCCGCGTGCTCGCGGCCATCGCCGCGTGCGGCGCCGCGGTATCGATCGCGGCGGTGAACGGACCGGCCAGCGTCGTGGTGTCGGGAGCGGAGCGGGAGCTCGCACGGCTGCTCGGCGATCTGGAGCGGGACGGAGTGCGGACGAAGCGACTCGTGGTGTCCCACGCGTTCCACTCGGAGCTGATGGAACCCATGTTGCGGGATCTGGAGCACGTGGCCGCCGACGTCAGCTACTCCCCGCCGCGGATACCGTTGGTCTCGAACGTCACGGGGCAGGTCGTTCGGGACGAGGTGGCCAGTCCCGGGTACTGGGGGCGGCACGCGCGGGAAGCGGTGCGGTTTGCGGACGGGACGGCCACGCTGTGGGCGGAGGGATACCGGTTGTTCGTGGAGGTGGGGCCGTCGCCCACGCTCCTGGGAATGGCGCGGCAGTGCGTGGCGGAGGAAGAAGCGCTGTGGCTGCCCACGCTGCGGGCGCCGCGCGACGAATGGTCGCAGGTCCTCGACAGTCTCGGCCGCCTCTCCGTGGCCGGGGTCTCGATCGACTGGGCCGGGTTCGACCAGGACTACCCTCGCCGCAAGGTCGGGTTGCCCACGTACCCGTTCCAGCGCCAGCGGCACTGGATCCAGGCGGCCGCGCGCGAACCGCGCGTCGTGGCCTCCGCCGACCCGAGGCCGGAGTTCTACGAGGTGGTGTGGCGGCCCGCGCCCCGCGTCGAGGCGGCGGACGTCGCGGAGCCGGGGACACTCGAAGGCCAAGGCCAGCGGACCGTCGTCGTACGGCCCGGCGAGCGTTACGAAGCCGATCCGGCGGGATCGATCCGCCTCGATCCCTCTTGCCCCGAGGACTTCAGCCGGCTGTGGCGCGACGTCGTCGAAGGCGCGCCACCCCTGCGCGGGGTCGTTCACCTGTGGAGCCTCGACGATCCGGCGACCGACATCCTGGACTCCTCTTCGCTCGATCAGGCCAACGTCCGGGGCTGCGCGACGGCTCTCCATTTGGTGGGCCAGTTGGCGCGCGGCGCCGAGGCGGCGCGGCCCCGGCTCATTCTCGTGACGCGAGGCGCCCAGCCTGCCGGCGCCGCCGCCCCGCTCGCGATGAGCCAGACCCCGCTGTGGGGGCTCGCCCGAACGATTGCGGTGGAGCATCCCGAGCTGCGATGCACGTCCGTGGACCTGGATCCGGCCCGGCCGGAGGAGGTGGAACCGCTCTGGCTCGAGATCGCCTCCTCACCGGAAGGCGACCAGGTCGCCTTCCGTGACGGGACGCGTCTCGCGCCGCGGCTGCTGCCGGCCGCGGTCTCACGGCCGGCGAACGTCTTCGGTCTGCGGGCGGATGCGACCTACCTGATCACCGGTGGTCTGGGTGGCCTCGGCCTGCGCGTGTCGCACTGGATGGTGGAGCGCGGAGCCCGACACCTGGTGCTGACGGGGCGGCGGGGTGCGACCGCGGAGACGGCCGCGGCGCTCGCCGCCCTCGCGCAGCAGGGTGCGGACGTGCACGTGATCCAAGCCGACGTGGCGCGGGAGGCGGATGTCGCCGCGCTCTTGGATCGTCTCCAGGAGATGCCCCCTCTCGCGGGCGTCGTCCACGCGGCGGGGGTCCTGAGCGACGGCGTCCTGCTGCATCGCGCGCTCGCGTCGGTGCCGCTCGACTTCTTCGTGATGTTCTCGTCGTCGTCGGCGGTGCTGGGCTCGCCCGGGCAAGGGAATTACGCAGCCGCCAACGCGTTCCTGGACGGACTGGCGCACCACCGCCGGGCTCTGGGGCTTCCCGGCCTCAGCCTGAACTGGGGTCCGTGGGCGGGAGTGGGAATGGCGGCCGGAGTGGAGAGCCGCGACCGGCAGCGCTGGGCCGCGGTCGGGGTGAGCCTCATCGCGCCCGACAAGGGACTGGCCGCACTGGAGCACGCGCTGGCGGCGCCCGAAAAGGCCCAGATGGCCGTGCTCGGGATCGATTGGTCGAAGTTCCTGGCTCCGTTCCTGGCCGCCGGCCTTCCGCCCATGTTCGCCGATCTGGCGGGCGTGGCGGGCGTGGCGGGCGCGGAAGCAGGGCCCACGCGGGCCGTGGCGTTGCGCCCCGATTTCCTGCGCCAGATCGAGGAGGAAGCTCCGCACCGGCGAGCCGGGCTCGTCCTCGCTCATGTGCGCGAACAGGTCGCGCGCGTGCTCGGCGTGGACGCCGAGCACGGCCTGCACGCGCGGCAAGGCTTCCAGGACCTGGGCCTCGACTCACTGATGGCCGTCGAGCTCCGGAACCGCCTGCAAACGAGCTTTGGACGCGCGCTGCCGAGCACCCTCGCCTTCGACTTCCCGACGATCCAGGCCATGGCCGACTACTTGGCCGGGGCGCTGGCCATCGATACCGGCGCGGCTCTGCGAGTCAAGGCGAGCGCACAGCGGCGGGACCTGGTCCCGAACGAGCCCATCGCGATCATCGGTCTGGGCTGCCGGTTCCCCGGGGGAGCCGTCGATTCCGAAACGTACTGGCGACTCTTGCGTGACGGTGTGGATGCCGTCACCCAGGTGCCGCGCGAGCGCTGGGACATCGACGCCTTCTTCGACGCGGACCCCGATGCTCCCGGGAAGATGTACACACGGTGGGGCGGCTTCCTGGAGGGCATCGAGCGGTTCGACCCGCGTTTCTTCGGTATCGCGCCCCGTGAAGTCGCGAGCATGGATCCCCAGCAGCGCCTGCTGCTCGAGGTGACCTGGGAGGCGCTCGAGCACGCGGCGCAGGCCCCGGACCGCCTGGAGGGCACGGCGACGGGCGTGTTCGTCGGGATCAGCACCAGCGAATACGCCACCCTCCAGCTCAGCTCGGAGGACCCCGATCGGCTGCATGCCTACATCGGGACGGGCAACGCCTTGAGCGTCGCCGCGGGACGCTTGTCCTTCGTCCTCGGACTCCAGGGGCCCTGCCTGTCCGTGGACACCGCGTGTTCGTCATCGCTGGTGGCGGTGCACCTGGCCACCCAGAGCCTTCGCCAGGGCGAATGCCGGATGGCGCTGGCCGGGGGAGTGAACCTCACCCTGACCCCCGAGATGAACGTCGTCCTCTCCAAGGCGCGGATGATGGCGGCCGACGGACGCTGCAAGACCTTCGACGCGGCCGCCGACGGCTACGTGCGCGGCGAGGGCTGCGGCATGGTGGTCCTGAAGCGCGTCTCCGACGCCGTCGCCGACGGCGATCGGATCCTGGCCGTGATCCGGGGGACGGCGATCA
>QHVP01000320.1 GCA_003222295.1 Acidobacteriota bacterium
TGCACCCGGCTTCGCTGCCCATGCTCTTCCTGCCACTGCCGATCAAGGACGTACCCTTCCGGCCCGAAATACAGGCCGCCTTCTTCGAGGGCAGGGAACCCTTCATCGGCTCGACGTATCTCGGGCTGCCCGCGCTGGGCCTGGCCGCGCTGGCCATCGCGGCGCGGCGGCACCCGATGACCCCCTTCCTCGTCGTCACCATCGTCATCGGCGTGCTCGTCGCTCTCGGGAGGCACACCCCGGCCTATGCGATGTTGGCGGCGGCGATGCCCCTCCTGAAAGCGGTGCGCTACCCGGTGAAGTTCATGGTGCCGGTCGCGTTCCTCTGGGCCCTCCTTGTCGGGATCGGCCTCGACGCCGCGCCGTCGCTCGAGGGGTCCCGGAAGCGATGGGCTCTCGCCGTCGCGAGCATGGCGGCCGCCCTCTCCATTGCCCTTGGAGTGTTGGCGTTCGTCGGTTCCACGCGAATTGCCGACCTCGTCCTGGATCGCGCCGCCGCGACCGCGCCGAGCGCGGTCCTGGCCCCGGCCGGCGCTCGGTGCCTGGTCGCAGGCCTCTGTGCCCTGGCCACGGCGGCCCTCGCGATGTTCGGGAGCAGGAACCGGATCGCGATCGTCGTGGTGGGTGCGATCACCGCCGCCGAGCTCGTCCTCATGCACGATAGCCTCAACCCGACAGCCCCCCGGGCGCTTTTCTCGATGCGACCCCCCCTCCTGGATTTCGTGAAGGTCGCGGACCGTTCCCGGCTGTACGTCTACGACTACTATCCGCCAAGCAAGAGCCAGGAGTACCTTGGTCATTCCCCTTACCAGATATCCCAGCCAGTGGCTGATCCCTGGGTTGGGGCGCTGGCGCTCCGGAACTATCTGTTTCCGACCCTGCTCGTGCAGTGGGGAATGGAGAGCAGCTACGACCTCGATTACCTCGAGCTCTATCCGACGCCGCTGGCCGGCCTGACCCGCTGGTTGAGAATCGTGGAGGGCACGCCCGCCCACCGGCGACTGCTGCAGATCGGAGCGGTGAGCCGAATGGTCGCGCTGCATACCAAGGGACTGGATGATCTGCAGCTGGTGGCGACGCTGCCCAGTCCTTTCGTGGAGCCGATCCGCGTCTTCGCGGTTCCCGGCGCGTTACCGCGCACGTACATGGTCGAAGGGGCCATGGTCGTCGATGGCCAGCCCGCCCGCGAGCGGCTCGTGGATCCGGCGTTCGATCCGCGCCACGAGGTGCTGCTGGCGGAGGGGGTGGAATCTCCCAGCCGCGAGGGATTCGAAGGGGCCTGCCTTGTCGCGCAGTGGCAGCCCGACCGCATCCGCCTTCGTTGTACGGCCAACCGGCCAGCGTACGCGATCCTCGTCGACGCCTACGACCCCGGGTGGCAAGCGACCGTGGACGGCCACGCCGCACCTCTCCTGCGCGCGAACACCGTGTTCCGCGCGGTGGCCACACGCGAAGGAGTTCATGACGTCGAACTCGCCTATCGACCGGCCTCGGTCGCTCTGGGCGTGGTCGTTTCCACGCTCTCGGCGGGGCTCGCCCTCGCGCTCACCTGGTGGCGCCGTGACGACTGATCCCGCCGCCGAAGCGCCGCGATCGCCAGCGAGGGCACCCAGATCTCCGTCCTGCGGACGATGAAGCAGAAGGGGAGGGGCGTCATCGGGATGAAGATCCTGGGGACGGGGCCAGCATGACCTGGACTGCTTCACGATTGGCGCCGAAACCGTCGGAGAATTCCGGGACCTCCTGACTAGAATTCCAGTTTCCAGCGTCCGCGCGTAGGAGCTTCAGGCCATCAACTCGCACCAGTTCAATAGCTTGGACTGATGCCTCAGAAACATCTTGACAATGCGGACTGACATTTCATATAGATCATATATCATATAGCATCCTCGCAGGCACGTCCGGGTCAGACGCTGGTAAGGAGGGCACTAGATGCCGATTCGCCTCAGGCTCCTGGTCACAAGCGCACTGCTCGTCGTCTTCGGCCTCGCATGTCCCAGCGCATGGGCGCAGTACTCCAGCACGCTCGAAGGCACGGTCTCGGACCAGAGCGGCGCGGTCGTTCCCGCCGCCACCGTGACGACGTCCAACGAGGCGACCGGCGTCACCCAGAACGTGCTGACGACGTCGGCCGGGTACTACCGCTTTCCGGCCCTGCCTGGAGGTGTCTACACCGTCAAGGTGAACCTGACCGGCTTCAAGAACTGGACGCGTGAGCACGTCCGGCTCGAGTCCACGCAGACCCGGGCCGTGAACGTCACGCTCGAGGTCGGGAGCGCGACCGCGGAAGAGGTGAACGTCACGGCAGAAGCCCCGCTGGTCGAGACCTCGCAAGCGCGCGTCTCGCGCCTCATCGAGGAGAACCAGATCAAGGAGCTGCCCCTCGTCGGCCGGAACTTCTTCAACCTCGTCGTGCTCACCCCCGGCGTGACGGGCA
>QHVP01000321.1:0-758 GCA_003222295.1 Acidobacteriota bacterium
TCACCGACATCCAGACTCCGGTCATCGGCGAGCACGAGGAGCGGGCGCTCCGAACGGGGCTCTCCTACCGTCCCGACCTCATCGTCCTGACGGGCGACTACGTGCAGGACGCCCTGGGCCGTCCCACGGAAGACGACGCCGCCCGCGACCTGCGTTCGCTGATGACGCGAATCGGCTTCGAGGCGCCCCTCGGCGTCTTCGCCACCGAGGGTGACGTGGGGCCGCCCTGCCGGGAGGTCTTTGCGGGTACGCCCGTGCGATGTCTGGTCGACGCGAATGCGGTCGTGACTCTCCCGGATGGCAGTACGCTGGGGATCACCGGGCTCTCGCGAGGCCGGCGCCGAGAACGGAGTCCGGCCTGGGTGGCCTGGCTTCTCCCATTCGCCGGACTTCGTGGACGCGATGCCGGTGAGCGTGGACCTCGTGCTGGCCGGACACACCCACGGTGGACAGGTCGTCCTGCCCCTGTTCGGCCCTCCCACCACGGCGTCGCGTTTGCCGCGCCGCTACGCCGGCGGCCTGCATGACTATCGAGGGACGCCGGTCCACGTCTCGCGCGGCGTCGGCATGGAGCGCGGTTTCGCGCCGCCCGTCCGCTTCCTGTGTCCTCCGGAGATCTGCGTGCTCGAGCTGCGCCTGCCCCGGCATGGCGCCGCGCGCGACCCGACGCGTCCGCCCGCCGGCCAGAAGGCGAAACGTATCGCGGACCACCTGAGGCTCATCCTCACGCCGCAGGTACTGCAGGCCGCGAAGTTCTT
>QHVP01000321.1:866-1771 GCA_003222295.1 Acidobacteriota bacterium
TAGCGCTCCTCGATCTCGACCGCTCCCATCGCACTCCCGTCCAGCTTCGCCTCACCCGTGATCGCGCCCACGAGGTCGCCGGCTTGTGCGCCTGCGGCCTGGCCGATCGAGACATAAATGCGCGCGAACGGCCCGGTGGGCGGCGGGCCTTCCTTCGCGCGTGCGCCGGACGCCGGTGAGGTCGCACGTGGCGCCTCCGTCCTGTCGCCGGCTTCGTGAACCAGCTTCACCGCCGCCGCGGCGACATCGAGGACATCGAACTCCTGGGCCAGGGACTGCACGATTTCGCGGAAGCGGCCCATGACGCGATCGCGTTCCTTCTGCGACATGCCGCCATGAAGAGCCTCCGCGCGGAAACCGCGGCCGTTCAGGGTCTGGGCCAGCGTCTCCACCTCGCCTCGCGTCCGGCAGAATACCAGCGCCGACGCCGGGCTCTCGAGGTCGAGGATGCGACCGAGCGCGTCAACCTTCTGCGCTCGCGAGACGAGGTAGGTCACCTGCCGGACGCGCGGCGCGACGCCGCGAGCGACCTTCTCCTCCGCGATGGCGCTGATGCGCTTGGGCATGGTCGCGGTGAACAGCGCCGTCTGCCTGCGGGCGGGGAGCTCGCTCAGGATGGCCTCGAGCTCTTCGGCGAATCCCATGTCCAGCATCTCGTCCGCCTCGTCAAGCACGACCGCTTCCACGTGGCCGAGATCGAGGGTCCGCCGCCGAATGTGGTCGAGGGCACGACCGGGCGTCGCCACCACGACGTCGACGCCGCGGCGGAGGCCGCCGAGCTGCTGCGTGATCGCCTGCCCCCCGTAGATGGGCATCACCCGTGCCCCCAGGTTGCGGCCGTAGCGGTAGATGGCTTCGGCCACCTGCATGGCGAGCTCGCGGGTGGGGACGAGCACCAGGACGCG
>QHVP01000322.1 GCA_003222295.1 Acidobacteriota bacterium
AGCGGCCAGATCCATCCGTCGATCGTGGGCGGGTCATCGTCTCTCCATTGAAGCGCAAGAGAGGCTTCCGTGGAGGAAGGCTGAGTCGGATCAGCTCAAGCTGAACTGCAGCTCGCCGAGCCCCTCCAGCGTCGAGGTGAGCCGGTCTCCGGCCTTGAGCCACACCTGCCGCTCCTTCGGGTAGCCCGAGATCACGCCCTCCGGCGTGCCCGTGAAGATGATGTCACCCGGCTTGAGCGTGAAGTACCTGGAGATGTAG
>QHVP01000318.1 GCA_003222295.1 Acidobacteriota bacterium
CGGGACACCGCCCGGCCGCCGCGCGACGCGCGGCAGCGTACACGACGAGGAGGTTCGCCGCGAGCCGGGAGCAAGAAAGTGGCGCGTCTAGCATCTTTCGCGGTTCCTCGGTGCTGGTCCTGCGTGGCAGGTGCCTCTCAAGGCAAATGACTGTACTCAGATCGCGTACAATCGGGGACCTCATCACGAGCCCGCTCCAGGACCCCCGAGGCGGCGCCGCAATCACCCGCGGTGGCCTCGCCGAGACCCTTTTGATGGTCCGGACGGTCCCGGTTGTCCCGCGCCTCTTCACGGGGCGAGAGATCGTACTCAAATCACGTACAGTGAAATCTCTCGAGACCTTCTGCTCGCCACGCACGTCGATGTCGCCGATGGGCCGGCTTCGCGGCGACCCAGTTTCTTTCCAGTTGGCCGGCGGTACCTCGCCCCCACTCGTTCCGCACGAGGCAGTCTCAACGCTGAGATCAGCTACGCCGGACTTCAAGCTCGCGCCCGGCGACCGGCTGGGCCTCATCGGCGACCCCGTGCACGTCGAGGCCGCGGAGACGCTGGTCGCCTCCTTCGCGGACGGGGTTAGGATGGACCGTGGTGTCCGCGACTGATCCCGAGGCGGCGGCGGAGCTGCTGGGGCGCGCCTTCCAGGCCCAGATGAGCGGAGACCTCGCCACCGCCATCGACCTCTACCAGCGGTCGATCGCCGCCTGTCCCACCGCCGAGGCGCACACGTTCCTCGGTTGGACCTATTCGTTCCAGGGACGGCTGGAGGACGCGATCGAGGAGTGCCAGAAAGCCATCGTCGTGGACCCCACGTTCGGAAACCCCTACAACGACATCGGAGCCTACCTCATCGAGATGGGACGACTGGACGAGGCCATCCCCTGGCTGGAGCGCGCCACGCGCGCCACTCGGTACGCTTCGCCGCATTTCCCACGCTTGAATCTCGCCCGGGTGTACCTGGCCCGCGAGATGTACTCCCGCGCGCTCGAGCAGTTCCAGGCGGTCGTGGATCTGAGGCCCGACCACGAGGCGGCCCAGCGCGCCGTCACCGCCATCCGGCGCAAGCTGAACTGACGCCGGCCGCCCGCGCGCGGCGCGTCCGGACCCTTCATCTGCGCGGCTGGCGGTCCCATTCGAGGCACTGCTCGATCGTGTAGTCGACCTCGCCGTCGGTGAGCTCCGGGAACATGGGCAGGGAGACACACTGGGCGGCGTTGCGCTCGCAGTTGGGAACGTCGGGGCGGAGATCGGCGGGCTTGCCCCAGGGATAGCCTTCCTGCTTGTGGATGGCGATCGGGTAGTGGAGCTTCACGTCGACTCCCGCCTCCAGGAGGAACTTCTCCAGCGCGTCGCGCCGCGGATGCTCGATCACGTACAGGTGGAAGACGTGCCGGTAGCCGGCGGGCTCGACGGGCAGACGGAAGCTCGTGCCTTGGAGGCCCCTGGTATAGCGCGCCGCGATCTCCCGGCGCCGGTCCGTCCAGCGCGTGATGTGCTTGAGCTTCACGCTGAGGATCCCGGCGTGGATGTCGTCCAGCCGGCTGTTGAACCCGAAGCTGTGCACGGAACGGACGGTCGAGCCGTGGTTGCGCAGCTTGCGCACCACGGCGTCGATGTCGTCGCGGTCCGTCACCACCGCTCCCCCGTCGCCCAGCGTGCCCAGGTTCTTCTGGATGATGAAGCTCGTGCAGACGGCGTCGCTGAGCTGCCCCTGCTTCCATCCCGGGCCATGGCCGTCGATGGCCTGCGCGTTGTCCTCGACCACCCACAGCTTCCGCTTCCGTGCGATGTCGCTGATCGCCTTCATGTCCGCGCAGAGGCCGTAGAGGTGGACGGGGACGATGCCCACCGTGCGCGAGGTGATGGCGGCCTCGATCTTCGCCGGGTCCAGGTTGCGCGTGGCGGGGTCGCAGTCCACCAGCACCACCTTGCCGCCCGCGATCCAGATCGCTTCCGCGGTGGCGAAGAAGGTGTTGGCGGTGGTGATGACCTCGTCGCCCTCCTTCAGGCCCAGGGCCATGAAGGTGAGCCAGAGGGCGTCCGTGCCGGAGTTCACGCCGACCGCGTGCTTCTGCCCGCAGTAGCGGGCGAGCTCGCCCTCGAAGCGCTTGAGGGTCGGCCCGGTGACGTACTGGCCGGACAGGATGACGTCGCGGATCGCGTCGTCGAGCTCCTTCTGGATGGACTCGTACTGCCGCGTGTGACCGTAGAACGGCGCCTTCAACTGGGGCATCGATGCACCTCGCCGGACGAGAGCGGGGATTATATGTCCGCGCTCGCGAAGCTATCCGGTCTTGCGCGGCGAGGCCTTCGGCCTGGGCTTGGGAGCGGGGCCGGCCTTGGGCGTCGGGCTGGGCGAGGGGACTGGCGACGCGGCCGGGGTGGGCGTGGGACGCGGGACGGGCACGGGCGTGGGTGCGGCGGACGGCGCGGGGGCGGGAGTGGGCGACGCCGCCTCCGCCGCCGAGTGCGGGCGGGCCAACACGCCCGAGTCCACGACCTGGCCCGTCCGCGTCAGGGCCGCGAAGTACATCTCGTCACCGGCGATCTCCGCCAGCATGAACACGTAGTCCTGGTCGTAGCCCTTGACCGTCATGTCCGTGCGCGTCAGGTCGCCCTTGCGCAGCGAGCCGCTGGACCCGACCACGAAGTGGTAGATCCCCTGCTGCGGCTTGATGCGCTCGTAGATGTGGTCATGGCCGGTGAGCACGACGTTGACCCCGTTCTTGACGAAGATCGGCTCGAGCACCGCGCGCGTCTCCAGGGCCGAGCCGTGGGTCTTGCCCGAGGAATAGAGCGGATGGTGGAAGAAGCAGATCTTCCAGTCGGAGCCGGAGGAGCCCAGCTCCTTGGAGAGCCAGTCGATCTGCTCCTTGCTGAGGTAGTTGCTGTCGATGGCGAAGAAGCGCACTCCCCCGTGGCCGATCTTGCCCAGTCCGCCCGGCGAGGCGCGGAAGGTGTAATACCGCTGCCCACCCATGTTGAAGAGGCCGTACGAGCGCTGGTTCGGGTTGTCGTGGTTGCCCAGCGCGGCGTAGAACTTCACGCCCGCGTCGGACAGGGCCTTGTAGGGGATCTCGAACTTCTTGACGAAGTCGGCGGGGGAGTCCGCGCCGTACATGTTGTCCCCGACCATGATCACGAGCTCGAACGGGAACTTTTGGCGTACGGCCGCCATCTCCCGGCCCGTGTCGTACTGTCCCTGGTCGCCCTGCCCCGTGTCCCCCATGACCATGAAGCGCAGCGAGCCGTCCTTGAGGGGCAGGGGAAGTGCCGGTGCCGGGGCGGGCGCCTGGGCGAGGGCAAGGGCCGCGCACAGCGGCAGCGCGAGCACGACCAGCCGGCCGACGAGCGACGGCAAGCGCATGCGCATGGCAGTCAGCGCTTCGCCGGGCCGGCGGGGACGAGCGGAGGAGCCGCCAGCCGGATGAAGTCCAGGATCAAGTTGGCGTCCACGTCTCGCAGCACGAGGTCACGGTTGACGAAGCGGTACTCCACTTCCTTCTCCAGGAGGGGCAAGGTGAGAAGCACGCTGGGCGGCACGTTCGAGACCGGCGCCGCCGCGGGATAGGGGGCATTGACGGCCAGCTTCACCTGCATGCGGTCGTCGTGGTCGGGGTCGATGGGCGGGTTCCCGTTGAGGATCTCCTTGCGGGCGGGCGCTCCCGCGCGTCCGGCGAGCTCGGCGGCGATGATGCGCTTCACGATCGGCACGCACTCGGGCACGAACATGTCTCCCTGCCGCGCCTGGGGACGCAGCGCACGTATGGCGTCGGCGAGCGCGGTCTGGTGGGACGAGATCTGCTCGGGAGTGGCCTGCGGAGGGAGGGCCGGGATGCCCTTGGCCGCCTTCTTGTGCACCTTCTTGACGTAGCTCTCGACGTTGTCCTCCATCTCGTCGAGCGCTTCCGCCTCCAGCTTGGCCACGTCCTTGTGCGATTCCGCGTCCTTGCGCGAAGCCGTGCGGCGCTCCTTGTCCGCCTTCTCCCGCGCTTCCTGCTGCGCTTCCGTGCGGTCCTCGCGTTCCTCCTTCTCGCGCTTGGCCGCCTTCTGGGCCGCCTTGCGCTGGGCCTCCGCGGCCTTCTTGAAGGCCTTGGCGATCTTCTCCGAGAGCTCCTTGGCGATCTCCTCGGGGGTGTCGTCGGAGGCGTGGGTGGCGCGCGCTGCCGGCAGGACGAGGAGCAGCACGGACATCAACGCCAGGCCAGGGCGGAAGAGGCGCATGTGGTTCCAATATAGCGTGGGCCGGCGGCAGGGGGAGGCGGCCCGCATGAAGTTTTGGCGCGCTAGCGCAGCCAGGGCGCGATGGCCGCTTCGACCGCGGCCGGCTCGGCATCGACCTCGACCAGCGCGCGCTCGGGTGAGCGGGCGAGGATCGCATCCGGGTCCTTCAGGAGGTTCCCGGTCAGGACGCATACCACGCGCTCGCCGGGCGCGATGATGCCTTCCGCGCGCAGCTTGCGGGCGCCGGCCAGGCTCGCGGCGGAGGCGGGCTCGCAGCCCAGGCCCGCGCCGTCGATGCGCGCCTTGGCCTCCAGGATCTCGTCGTCGGACACCTCGGCGACGACGCCGCGCGTCGTCTCGATCGCGATGCGCGCGCGGTCGTAGCTCACCGGATCGCCGATGCGGATCGCGGTGGCCACCGTCTCCGGCCGCACGCGATGCCGCGAACGGAAGGAGTCGGCGAAGCTGCGATAGAACGGGTTCGCGCCCTTCGCCTGCACGGCCAGGAGGCGGGGCCGGCGCGCGATCCAGCCGCCCTCGTGCGCTTCGCGCAGCGCCTTCCCGAACGCGCTCGTGTTGCCGAGGTTCCCCGCCGGCACCGCGATCCAGTCCGGGGCGTCCCAGCAGAGGTCCTGCAGCATCTCCCACACGATCGTCTTCTGCCCCTCGATGCGGAACGGGTTCACGGAGTTCAGGAGGTAGATGCCGAGGCGCTGGCAACACTCGGTCGCCAGGCGCAGGGCGGCGTCGAAGTCACCACGCACGGCCAGGCCGCGCGCGCCGTAGGCGAGGGTCTGCGCCACCTTGCCCGTGGCGACCTTGCCCGCGGGCAGGAACACGATGGCGGGCCGGCCGACCTGGGCGGCGTATGCGGCCAGGGACGAGCTCGTGTTGCCCGTGGAGGCGCAGGCGACGGCGCGCGCGCCCACCCGTACGGCCTGGGTGATCCCCACGACCATCCCGCGGTCCTTGAAGGATCCCGTCGGGTTCTCCCCCTCGTGCTTGAAGAGGAGCCGCTCGATCCCCGCCCACGACGAAAGCGCGGGACGGGCATAGAGACGCGTCGCGCCTTCCGGATGCGTCACCAGCTCCGCGACGGGCAGGTCGCGCACGGCCTCGCGGAAGCGCCAGACGTCGCCCGACGCGAGGCCGTGCAGGAGCGCGGCCGTGTTGGCCATCTGCTGCACCCAGGCCCCGCGGTCCAGCGTCGGCGCCAGGACCGAGCGCGCGGTGCGCGTCTCCAGGCGCACCGCGGGCGTCACCAGGGCCACCCAGAGCGGCCGCGCGAGCGGCACGCGCACGACGTCGATGGGATCGGTCGAGCGCACCAGGGTGAGACCGCCGAGGACGCAGGCGGCGATGTTGTCGAGATGGCGGCCGGCGGCGGTGGCTTCCGCGGTGAGGGCGGCGGCCATGACCTCGACCGGCCGCGGGTCGTGGCCGGCGGCGACGGCGGCCGCAAACGCCCCCGCCGGCACGTTTGCCGCGGGCACGCTCATCGCGCGCGCGCGCCGCGCGCCGCCACCGTTGCGAGCTCCGCGCGGCCCGCCATCCCGCCCAGCGCCGCGCGCATCGCGTTCAGCACCCTTGCTCCCTGGGCCTCGTCCGCGGCCAGCGCGAATATGGTCGGGCCGGCGCCGCTGATCGACGAGCCGAGCGCGCCCGCCTCCAGGGCCGCGCGCTTGACCTCGGCGAACCGCGGGATGAGGGGCGCGCGCCTGGGCTCGGCGAATCCGTCCACCAGCGACCGCGATACGAGACCGAAGTCGCCCGACGCGAGGCCGTGCAGGAGCGCGGCCGTGTTGGCCATCTGCTGCACCCAGGCCCCGCGGTCCAGCGTCGGCGCCAGGACCGAGCGCGCGGTGCGCGTCTCCAGGCGCACCGCGGGCGTCACCAGGGCCACCCAGAGCGGCCGCGCGAGCGGCACGCGCACGACGTCGATGGGATCGGTCGAGCGCACCAGGGTGAGACCGCCGAGGACGCAGGCGGCGATGTTGTCGAGATGGCGGCCGGCGGCGGTGGCTTCCGCGGTGAGGGCGGCGGCCATGACCTCGACCGGCCGCGGGTCGTGGCCGGCGGCGACGGCGGCCGCAAACGCCCCTGCCACGGACGAGGCCGCGCTTCCGCCCAGGCCGCCGGACTGCGGAATCCCCTTGCGCAGCCAGACGCGCACGCCCCCGCCTTCGCCGAGCGCGTGCAGCATCGCCTCCGCGGCGACGGTCACGACGTTGCTCTCCGGCTCGCGCGGGATCAGCTCGGCGTCGAGGCCGGTGACCTCTTCGATCGACGACGGCCCGTCGACGCGCTCGAGGCGGACCTCGTCCCCCGGTCCTTCCACGGCCAGGCCCAGCACGTCGAAGCCGGGACCCACGTTGCCGATGCTCGCGGGTGCGAAGACGGTGGCGCCCGCGCTCATGACGTCTCCAGCCGGAACACGTCCGGCCGGCCGTAATGGCCGGCCACGTCGAGGAGCTGCCGGCCCTGCGCGACCTCGCCGAGGTCCAGGTCCGCGGTGAGGATTCCCGCCTCGCCGTAGAGCGGGCCCGCGAGGTACCGCCCGTCGGGCGCGACGATCGCGCTGCCGCCGCGGCAGATCACTTCGGGTGCACGGGCCAGGGCGTCCCGCAGCTCGAAGTCGGCGGGATACGACGACCGCGTGACGTATTGATTGCAGGCGATCACGAAGACGCGTCCTTCGAGCGCGATGTGCCGGATGGTGGCCTGCCAGCCGTCCGATGCGTCCGCCGTCGGCGCCAGGTGGATGCGCTCGCCGGAGCGGTACAGCGCGTAGCGCGCCAGCGGCATGTAGTTCTCCCAGCAGACGAGCTGCCCCACGGGGCCGTGCTCGGTCGGGACGGCTACCGGCGTGACCGCTTCG
>QHVP01000323.1 GCA_003222295.1 Acidobacteriota bacterium
GCCGCCCCCCAGCAGGCCGAAGATCCAGGCCAGCGCGAAGGCCAGCACGCCCACGTTCACGCGCGACGTGCAGCTGAAGACGATGGCGAGGAGAAGGGCGAGGAGCGACAGCCCGGCGGGCGTCAGAGAGGGCTCGCCTCGGAGAGCGCCCTGATGTGCCTGAGCACACGCTGGTGGATGGCGTGGATGAGGGCATCGGACCAGAGGCGCCAATAGGCCGTGGGGAACATGCGCATCTCGTAGAAGGTGCGCCCCTCCAGAAGCGTGCGCCCACCCGGCAGCGGCCGGAGCCGGAACTCGCCGCCGTGGACGCGCAGGTATCCGTCGAGGTGCGGGGCCGCCACGTGGCGATACGGGCTCCACTCCGTGAGCGGTGGGGGCTGCGCGGCCACGTCGAAGGCGAGCCGCGTCGGCTCCTCCCATGCGGTGATCGGCTCCAGGAAGGGGCCGGTGGAGAATTCACACCGGCGCAGGGCACCGACGCCACGCCCGGTGATGGTGGCGCGCTGCGGATACGCGATGCCGAGGCGGAAGAGCCAGGCGGGGGGCTCGCGGAGGTCGGAGAACGTCACGACGTGCCGCCACACGACGTCCAAGGGGGCGGCGATCTCGACCGTCGTCCGCACCTCGGACAGTGGCGGGGACGGACGCGCGACCTCGATCCCGGCCAGCAAGGGCAGCGGTAAGAGAACCATCGCGATGCCGGGAGCGCCCAGGCCTGGCCGTCGCACGAGGGCGCGTCCCAGCCAGGCGCCCATGAGGGCCATCAGGATCGCGGGAGGGGCGGCCATCAGGAGACAAAGGACGCCTTCGAGCGCGAAGAGCAGGATGGCGCCGCCGGCGGCTACGACGGTGAGCATCGCTACGCCCAGGGTCGTGCTCACGGGCCGCGGCTGCTCGAGGTTGAACACGTAGGCGGCGGCCGCGCCCATCACGAACGGCGTGGCCACGAAGAGCGTCGTGCCGTACTGGCCGAACGCCATCACGCTCACGCCGACCATCAAGATTGCGATGGCGAGGCCTGCGCCGGCACCCAGAAGCGCGCTGCGAAGCGCATGACCGCCGCGCGGCTCGTCCAGCGCGTGCGCGCTCCGCGTCGTGCGCGGGCGTGACGGCACGAGGCAGAGGGTCAGCATCATCAGGTAGTTCACGAGCGGCAGGAAGTAGAGCAGGGCCAGGAAGGGCGACCCCCCCGCGTCCTCCGCGCGCCGCATGGTCATCGATACGCCGATCCAGAGGAACGGAAGCGTCCAGACGATCAGGGCTGCGCTCAGCAGGCCTGGTCCGCCGATCGCGGCCAGCCGGGAGGTGAGGAGAGGGTTGAAGTAGTCGAGGGGGGTGAGCCAGCGCCCGGTGACGTGATGGACGAGCGCCGTCTCCGTCACGTACTTCAGGGCCATGAGCCCGAAGCCGCTGAGGGCGTATGCCCGCCGTGACACGGGCTCGCTCAGGCCGAACCACAGGCGGAGCAGGTCCAGGGCGCTCATCGAAAGCGAACACTATGGCTCT
The DNA here is from genome assembly GCA_003222295.1 of Acidobacteriota bacterium. Classification (GTDB taxonomy): domain Bacteria; phylum Acidobacteriota; class Vicinamibacteria; order Fen-336; family Fen-336; genus AA29. Next base: position 1,510 of record QHVP01000323.1, read on the forward strand.
CGTGGCGCGGCGGTCAAGAGAAGGCTGCCGGCGCCGACCCCGCCCGGGTTGGCGCCGGTCAGCCCCGCGCGACCGCGATCAGCGGCCCGCGGTCAGCGCAGACCTTGTACCTGACCTCGCATCTCGCCGCCCGGGAACTGGCTGGTGTGGACGTTGCCGTACACCGTGCCCGCGCGGAAGCCGGCCAGCAGGTCCTGATAGCTGATGCCGGTCACGTCTGAAGCCTCGAAGCTCCCCTCGTACAACTGCCCGTCGACCGCGCCACTCGGGACGCTGCTGAAGTTCGAGCCGGGACCCGGGTAGAGCGCGACGCGAATGGGTCCGTTGATGCCGGCCGCTCCGGTATGGAAATGAGCGCCCGTGATGGCGCTGATGCCGTGGACCTCGATGCTGTAGTCCACGCGGTTGCCCCGCACGTTGATGCCGATGACCCCGTTGGCCGCGGTGCCGCGCGGCGGCACCTCGTTCGCACCCGAGAGCCGCACGATGAACTGCTCGCCGATGTCGTCGGTCCCCTTGTCACACGACGCGAGAGAGAGCCCCAGCAGGGCGCACGAAACAAAGGTCCAGGCTTGACGCATTCTGAGCTCCTTGGCGGGTGGTTTGGACACCGGGGTCGGAAAGCGACGCCGGCTTCGGGGCGAAGCGAGGCAGGAACCGTGCCGAGAGGGCGGTTCTGGCCGTCGGTCCCGGGAACGTTTGTCCACGGTGAGTTGCGCTCCCGTCGTCGGCGGATCGATGGCCATGGGGTTACCGATCGCGTAATTCCATACGAAATGCGAAACGTTGTCGAGCGCGGCGCGCCGCCATTGGCGGGAATGGCCCCGGAACCGATCTTGCTCCACGGCTAGGGAACACGTTGAGCGAGCGATACAATCCCGAGCCGGTGCGGGGGCGCACCGACATGATCCGCTCGCGGGCCGTCCTCGTCTTCCTGATCGCCGCCGCCGCGATGCCCGCGGGCACGGTGCTCGCGTCGGACGCCGCGGTGCCGGCTCCGGCGGCGAAGCGGCTCTCGCTCGGAGCCGAGGCCCTGGCTTCGGTCGCCACGGACGACCCGGGCTACTTCAACGCCACCAGCTATGGACAGAGCACGACGCGGCTCGTCCGGCTGCGTCTGGACGCCGAGCTTCGGCTGGGTGGGCGAGCCGCGATCCTCGCCGAAGGACGCGCCGACAACGGCGAAGGGCTCACCGTGGCTGCCCTCTATCTCCGCCTCCGGCCCATTCCCGACCGCTTGTTCGACGTCCAGGTCGGCCGGATTCCACCGGTGTTCGGCGCGGCGGCACGGCGCAGCTACGGCGCCGACAACCCGCTCATCGGGTCTCCCCTCGCCTACCAGTACCTGACCTCGCTTCGCGCCGATTCGCTGCCCGCGTCCGCGGACGACCTGCTGGGCATGAGGGGCCGCGGCTGGCGCACGCGCTATTCCGTCGGGGCCACGAATTGGGACCGGGGCCTTCCCCTGATCGCGGGCGACCGTTGGGACACCGGGGTCGAGGTCCGGATCGGCCGCGAGCCGGTGTCGCTGACCGCCGCCGTGACTCAAGGGACGCTCTCCGATCCGCTCGTGCGCGACGACAATGGGGGAAAGCAGGTGTCGGGACGCGTCGAGGCGCGGCCGACCCTGGGCCTGGTGCTCGGCGCCTCCGGCGCGCGTGGCGAGTACGTGACGCGCGAGGCCGGCCGCGCCCTGCCTGACGTCTCTGGCCGCGGGCCGTACCGTCAGGAAGGCCTTGGTGTGGACGCGGAATACTCGCGCGGATACTGGGTCATCCGATCGGAGACGGTCCTGAGCCGCTGGGCGCTGCCGCCGGTGCATGCCCCCCTCGTGACGGGCACCCTCCGCGCCTGGGGCAGCTTCGTCGAGGCTCGCTACAAGGTCCGTCCCGGACTCTTCGTGGCCGGACGTGTCGATCACCTGGGGTTCAGCCGGATAGCGGGGACGCTCTTCGGGGGACGAGCCACGAGCTGGGACGCTCCCGTCTCGCGCGTCGAAGTCGGCACCGGCTACAGCCTCCGGCGCCATCTTCTTCTCAAGATCGCGGTGCAACGCAACTGGCGGAGCGGGGTGGCCTTCGGGGCGAGGGAGAGCGTCGGCGGAGCGCAGGCGCTCCTCTGGTTCTGATGGTTCGGTTCCCAAGGGGGCTCATCGTGGCGCTCCTGGCCGTGGGCATGGCGGCGTAGACGACCCTCGAGCCGCCGCGCGCACGGGCGGCGACGGGGACGGTGCGCGGCCGGGTCGAGTTGCCCCGCGAGCAGGGCACGCCGGATCGGCGCCCACAGGTCTCCGACCTCGGAATGCCCGGACGTCGAGACCTGCCCGACCAGCGTGTCGCCGTCGTCTACCTCGAGGGCGCGCCCCGGGGTGCCTTCGAGGATCGACCGGGACCCACGGTCGTGCTCGACCAGCGCAACGAGAACTTCGTGCCCCACATCCTGGCCATCACCACCGGCACGTCCGTGGAGTTCCTCAACAGCGACCGGACGTACCACAACGTGTTCTCGCTCTCGAAGGCCAACAGCTTCGACCTCGGCCGCTACGCTCCCGGCCGGGCCAAGGTCGTGCGGTTCGACCGTCCGGGCATCGTGCGCGTGTTCTGCGAGATCCATTCGCACATGAATGCCTTCATCCTCGTGTTCGCGCACCGCCATTTCGCGCTGACGAACGCGCAAGGCGAGTACCGGATCGACGGGGTCCCGCCCGGAATCTACACCGTGTCCGTGTGGCACCCCGGCGTCACCATCAAGTCCGAGTCCGTGCGCATCCCGGAGCAGGGGGGCGAGGTCGAGCTCAGCTTCGGCCCCTCATGAAGCTCTTCTCCTCGCTCACCAACCGGATCTTCTTCGCCAGCGCGGCCCTGGCCGTCTTCTCCATCGGCGTGGCCATCGCCATCGTCAACGTGCGCGTGACGCGCGAGGCCGAAGGCGAGCTGCAGCGCGGGCTGGAAGAGGCGGGACGCCTGGTCGAGCAGCACCACGAAACCCAGGTCGAGAGCTCCCTGCGCATGGCGCGGCTGGTGGCCGATCTCCCGCGGCTCAAGGCGGCGGTCGACCTCGCCGACCCTCCGACGGTCGAGCCCCTGGCGGAGTTCTACCGGGTTCAGACGGGATCCGCTCTCCTCGTGGTCATCCACCGCTCGGGCCGCCTGCTCGCTCGGGTCGGAGCGGGCGACGCGACCGCCTCTTCCGGCACCGGCCTGCCCGGCATCCGCGAGGCCCTTTCCAACCGTGAGACCACGGCGTTCTGGCCCAGCTCCCGGGGGATCCTCGAGGTGGTGACCGTGCCCATCTTCATCGGCCAGCCGGGTCCGGAGGTCCTCGGGACCCTCAGCGTGGGATTCGAGTTCGACGAGCGCCTCGCCCTGCGCCTGAAGGCGCTCACGGAAAGCGAGATCGCGTTCGCCCTCGACGGCCGTGTCCAGGCCGCGACCCTCCCCGCGAAGGACTTCCGCCTGCTCGAAAGCCTCCTGGATTCCTCCGGCACCTCGAGGCTCCGGCTGGGCGACGAAGAGTACCTGGCCTTGAGGCGACCACTGACGTCCCCGGCCCAACCGGGGGCGGCCCCGAAGCCGGAACCCCTGGCGCCCATCGCCCTCATCCTCCGCTCGCGGACGAAGCGACTGAGCTTCATCGGTCCCCTGCACACGCTCCTGGCCAGCACCGCGCTCGTCGCGGTAGCGCTCGGAACCCTGCTCAGCTACGCCATCGCCCGCACGGTGACGCGTCCGCTCCGGGCCATCACCGCCACCATGGGGGAGATGGCCGCCACCGGAGACCTGACGCGCAAGGCCCCCCTGCCCGCTCCGGGTAAGTGGCAGGACGAGGACGCGCGCCTCCTCGCCAACAATTTCGCCGTCATGACCGAGGCCATCGCGCGATTCCAGCGTGAAGCCGGCCAGCGGGAGCGGCTGGCCTCGCTCGGCCACCTCTCGACGGTGATCGCGCACGAGATCCGGAATCCACTGATGATCATCAAGACGGCCATTCGCACGCTGCGCCACCACGAGATCCCCGAGGTGGAGAGGGGAGAGGCCCTGCGCGACATCGACGGGGAGGTGGTGCGGCTCAACCGCCTCGTGGAGGACGTGCTCGACTTCGCGCGCCCGATCCAGTACGAGTACGCGTCCGTCGACCTCAATCAGATCTGCCAGGCGGCGGCGACCCGCGCCATGGCCGGCGAGCCGCGAAGGGAGGTGCGCCTGAAGCTGGATCCCGAGCTGCCCGGCGTCGTGACGGACGGCGACCGCCTGCACGGCGTGCTCGTCAATCTCCTGACCAACGCGCGCCACGCCCTCGATGCGCGCCTCGTCGCCGGCCCCGCGGGGAGCCGCCCCGAGGACGGGGTCGACCTCGAGCTCGTCACGCAGCGCGGCACGCCCGGCCGCGTCGTGATCATCGTACGCGATCGCGGCGTGGGCATCGAGGCCGAGAACCTGCCCCGGGTCTGGGAGCCCTACTTCACGACCCGCCGCGGGGGGACCGGCCTCGGCCTCGCCATCGCCCGGAACGTGGTGGACGGCCTGGGCGGTTCGATCGCCATCGAGAGCGGGCCCGCTGCCGGCACCGAGGTCCGCATCGAGCTGCCGGAGCGGCGGCCGGGCGCGCAGGTGCCTCGTCCGAGCGAGCGCACGGCATGACCTCGCGCGCCTCCATCCTGCTCGCGGACGACGAGGAGAAGATCCTCATCCCCTTGCGGCGCGCGCTGGAGCGCGAGGGCTACGACGTCGTGGCCACCACGCGCGGCCGGGAAGCGAGGCGCCTGCTCAACGAGCGGATCTTCGACGTCCTCGTCGTCGACAACCTGATGCCCGATCTCTCCGGGCTGGACCTCGTCCGCGACGTGACCGCCTCCATCCCGGAGGCCGACCGCCCGCAGATCGTGATGATGACCGCCCACGCCACCGTCGAGAGCGCCATCGCGGCCATGAAGCTGGGGGCGCGCGACTACCTCCAGAAGCCGTTCGAGGTGGACGAGCTGATCGTGGTCGACGCGCACGCCGTCGAGCACCAGCGGCTGCGCACCCAGCACCGCTACCTGATCAGCGAGCGCGAGGAGGAGTTCGACCACTACGGCATCGTCGGGCGCAGCCGCGTGATCCAGGACGTCATCGCCAAGGCGGAGCGGGTCGCGGAGACCAAGAGCACCGTCCTCATCATGGGGGAGACGGGGACGGGCAAGGAGCTGCTGGCGCGGGCCATCCACGACCGCAGCGCGCAGCGGAACATGCCTCTCATCAAGGTGAACTGCGCGGCCATCCCGGACACGCTGCTCGAGTCCGAGCTGTTCGGCCACGTGCGGGGCGCGTTCACCGGCGCCGCCACCAACAAGAAGGGCAAGTTCGCCCTCGCCGACGGCGGCACGATCTTCCTCGACGAGATCGGCACGATGAGCCCTTCCCTCCAGGCCAAGCTCCTGCGCGTCCTCCAGGAGCGCGAGTTCGAGCCCCTGGGGGCGGAGCGCAGCCAGCGCGTGGACGTGCGCGTGATCGCCGCGACCAACCGCGACATCAAGCGGCTGGTCGAGGACGGACGGTTCCTGGAGGACCTGTTCTACCGCCTCAACGTGATTCCCCTCGTGCTTCCCCCTCTGCGCGAGCGTCGCGAGGACATTCCGGTGCTGGTCGAGCATTTCCTGCGCAAGCACGCGCATCGCAGCGGCCGCAAGATCGAGGAGATCCGCGAGGAGGCGCTGGCGCGGCTCAACGCGTACGACTGGCCGGGCAACGTCCGCGAGCTGGAGAACACGATCGAGCGCGCGGTCGTCCTCTCCGGCGGTCCCGTGATCGAGGCGCGGGACATCACGATGCCGGGCGTCATCGGCCCCGCGTCCGGAGGCCTCCCCTCGCAGGAGCTGCGCGCGAACGTCGAATGGGCGGAGCGCCAGAGCGTCCAGCAGGCGCTGGCGCGCGCGGGCGGGGTCAAGAAGGACGCGGCCACCCTGCTCGGGATCAGCCAGCGTGCGCTGAGCTACTACCTGGCGAAGTACCGGGTCGAGGAGTAGGCGTTCCCTTACCCCCGCCGTAACGCATTTACGTATCCGGTAACTGCCAGTGGCCGCCCGTGGGCCGATCAAGTTGTTATAGATAAATCAGTTATTGTCGAATCTCATTTGGCACTTGCATTGCGTCGTCCCCTCGCCCGGGCGGCGCATGACCGCCCATTTCCTGGAGATCCAATGCGCCTTCTTCGGCTTCCTCGCGTCGTCCTGATTCTCGCCGCGCTCGGTCCGGGCTGCGGAGGCGGCAGCTCGCCGTCGACGCCCGCCACGCCCACGACGACCACGACTCCGGCGCCCCCCGCCGCCACCGCCGACGTCGTCATCTCCATCCTGGGCAACCAGGGCGGCATGTCCTTCTCACCGGCCGGAGCGACCTTGCGCGTCGGGCAGACGGTGGCCTGGAAGAACAACGACACGGACGTCCATACCGCGACCGACGATGCCGGGCGATTCAATACCGGCACCCTGGCGCGCGGTGCCACGAGCGCGCCGATCGCCATGACCGCCGCCGGGTCCTTTCCGTACCACTGCGCCTTCCATCCCGGCATGGTCGGCACCCTGACCGTCAACCCGTAGGGAGCGCCGACTCGGTTGGGTGGGGAGGTGAGAGGGCGTCCGACTTCCGGGGCGAGAGTGCTGTTTGCCTGCGCGACCGATGCCGGCCACGCACAGATGGCGGCGGCCTTCTTCAACCTCCTCGCGGATCCGACCCGGGCGACGGCGCTGTCGGCGGGAATGGAGCCGGCCGACCGCGTCCACCCCGAAGTCGTCGCGGCCATGAAGGAAGTCGGCGTGGACCTCTCCGCCGCGCGGCCCACCCGCCTGACCACCGAGCTGATGCGGGGCGCATCCCTGCTGGTGACGATCGGGGGCGGAGAGGAGTGGCCCTATGTTCTCGGCTTGCGCAACGAGGACTGGCCGATGGGCGACCCGGGGGGCCAGCCCCTGGAGCGCGTGCGCGAGATGCGTGACGACGTGGGGTTGATGGTCGCGCAGCTCGTCTCGACCTGCGGCTGGGTCCGCTCATCGCAGCCTTTGCCGCGAATCAGCCCGCGACCGCGGTAAGCTGCTCGCGGACGCGCTCTCGTCATCGCGATGTGGCGTGAGCAGACGCGCGCAGACGTTGGCGCGCATCTTGCTCAACAGGACACGGAGGGCGGCTCGTCCGCGTCTCCCTTGGGCGTCGACGACGCCATGGAGGCATCCTGATGAAGAACTTACTGATCGGTGGCGGGCTGGCCCTTGGTCTGGGTCTGGCTACGGTCGCCGGAGCCGCCGAACCTGATCCCACAATGAAGGGATCCGTGGTCACCATCACGGGATGCGTGGCCGGCAGCGATTCGGACTCGTTCGTGCTGACGCACGTGCAGAAGATGGCCCCGGACGGCACGCCGATCCCGAACGCTCCCGCCCTGGGGGCCACGGGCATGGAGGGCGGCTCCGGCGAGGTGATCTACTGGCTCAGCAAGGACTCGGTCAAGAAGATGCGCGGCCATGTCGGCCATCAGGTCGAGGTCACGGGCCCGATCACCGACGTCAGCATGGGGACGGTGAAGGTGCGGCAGGAGTCGGGCCGGGAAGGCCGCGACAACAAGGTCGAGGTCGACGCGCGGGGCAAGGAAGCCTCGGCCAAGACGGACCGGCCGGTGGAGCCGGGCCCCCCGCCGGCTCCGGGAACGAGGGTCGAAGAGAAGAAGACGCTGCCGACCTATCGGATCCAGGTCGAAACAGTCAGGATGGTCGCCGAGACCTGCCCGTAGAGGCGTCGGACGGTCAGCGCGACGAGACCATCAGGATCTCCGCAATCTCCTTCGTGCGGTTCTCCCAGAGGCGGGGGGCGCGGGCGGGAAGGGTGACGGCATCGCCGGCCTTCAGCGTGTTCTCCTCGTCCGCGAGGGTCAGCGTGACCTGGCCCCGTATGACGAAAGCGAACTCCTCGCGTGCCTGGTCGTGAGGGCGCTTTCCGCTCTTACCGCCCGGGCCGAAGACCGCGATCATGGGCTCGAGCTTGTGGTTCTGCTTCATGGGCCCGAGCGCCTCGATGTGGGCATCCGTCCAGGTGCTGTCCAGGCGGTGGCGCTCCTCGGTTCGGATGATCAACGGTTCTTCACCGGTCTCGGCGGCGGCGAAGAACTCTCCCAGGGTCACCCCCAAAGTCTCCGCGATCTTGTGCAGCGAACCCAGCGACGGCGCGACCTGTCCGTTCTCGAGTTGGGAAATGAAGCTCGCGGAAAACCCGGTCTCCGCGGCGAAGGCGCGCACCGACACGCGCCGGTCGGAGCGCAGACGGCGGATGTGTTCCCCGATGACGTGAGGATCGACGACTGTGCTCATGGCGGATGCGATGACCTCCGTGCCTCAGTGTAACCACGGTCGGTGGAGTAAGGTCGGATTGACAGTCGTTAAGTCACGCGAAACGTATGTTGCACAATGACTTAGGCCTTGACTAGATCCTTTGGCGCCGGCATAATGCGCCCCCATGAATCGGCACTCCGCCACTCTCGTCCATGCCTCCCTGCTCGTCTCCGCCCTGATCGGGGTCGCTTGCGGCTCGGACGCGCGAACCCCGACGGCCGCCGCTACGCCCGCTCCCGTCTCGACCCCGACCCCGGCTCCCGCCGCGACGCCCCACCACCTGCCCGCAATCGTGGATCTCCACAACCATTGCCCGAAGCTCGATTCGCAGCTCCTGTCCTACGTGAACAACGCCATCGACACCGTCCAGCAGAAGCATCCTGAGCTGTTCGACTTCAGCGACGCGCGTGGTGAGAGTGTCAAGGTGCTCGACCGCCAGAAATACCAGACGGCGGTGGTGGCCTCGATCAACGGGCAGGGCGGCGTGTGCGCCAAGGACGACGACGAGGAAGTCGCGGTCAAGGTGAGCAACGACTTCAACGAGCAGTTCAACATCTGGACGTCGGCTGGGTACACGCGCCGCTCCTACATCACCACCTGCTTCCCTGCGCAGTTCTAGGTCATTCGTCGTCCTCTTCCCCGGCATCACTCAGGAGGCTGTTCGATGATGAGCCGTCCGCTCGCCCTCGCCGTCGTCGCGGGGGCCGTTCTCGCGTCCTTATCCAATTGTGGCGGAAACAAGACGTCGTCGACCCCGACCCAGGTGGCGACGCCGACGCCGGCTCCCGCGGCCGTGCACACGGACCTGGGGGGCACGAACTTCACCGTTCGCGCGGGCCGCTCCAGCTTCACGAACGTCGACTTCCCACCCGCCGGCACTCTCGACGTCACCACGAAT
>QHVP01000326.1 GCA_003222295.1 Acidobacteriota bacterium
TCCGCGTCGGCGTCCCGGACCGAGCCGGCCAGCAGCGCCGCGATCGCGCTGAGGATCACGGTCAGGCCCAGGGCGACGCGCAGGGTGACGGCGTCGGCCAGGAGGCCGATGGCGGGCGGCCCGGCCAGGAACGCGAGATAACCGATCCCCGTCACTGCGGCCACTCCCGTCTGCGAGGCCACCTTGTGCCCGGCCGCGGAGAGCGTGATGGGAAAGATGGTGGAGAAGCCGGCGCCCGCGCAGGCGAAGCCGAGCAGGGTGGCCGCGACGCCTCCCACGGCGAGACCGGCGCCGAGACCCGCGGCGGCGATCGCCCCTCCCAGACGGACCAGGTTCACGGATCCGATCCGGAGGCGGAGCCAGTCGCCGGCGAGACGCCCCGCGGCCATGGTCAGCGAGAACACGGCGTAGCCGGTCGCGGCCGCGCCCTGGCTCGTGTAGCCCGTCAGGTACACGGCGCCCCAGTCCGCCATCGCGCCCTCCCCCAGCAGGATGCAGAAGGCGATCACGCCCAGCGGCACCAGGGGCCGGATGGCGGCGAGCGAGAACTGCGGCGCCTTGGCCAGCGCCTCCGGGTCGTCGGGCAGGAGGCGCCGCGTGGCCAACCGCGTCGCGACCGCGAGCAGCGCGCCCACCGCGACGAGGTGCGGCAGGGGGGCCAGTCCACGCGCGGCGGCCAGTCCGCCCATGGCCGCGCCGGTCATGCCGCCCAAGCTGAACAGGGCGTGGAACGCCACCATGACCGGACGGCGGTAGGCGCGCTCGACGTCGACGGCCTGCGTGTTCATGGCCACGTCCATCGCTCCCGCCAGCGCGCCGTACAGGACCAGGGCCGCCGCCAGCGGCGCCGCGCTGCGCGCCAGGGCGGGCAGGGCCAGAACCGCGCACAGCCCGAACGACGACCAGGTGGTGACGCGGGCGCTGCCGAACCGCACGAGCAGGCGCGGGATGCCGACGATCGCCGCGAAGGCGCCTCCGGAAGCGCCGAGGAGGGCCAGGCCGAGCACGCCGCTGGCCAGCCGCAGTTCGGCCTGGACGGCCGGGATGCGCGCCAGCCAGTTCGAGACGAGGACGCCGTGGATGAAGAAGACGACGGCGACGGAGACGCGCGCCGACTTCAGCAGGAGTGTGTCACTGCCAGCTCGTGACCGCACCGTCGACGAGGATACGGCCGTGGGCGCGAGGATCGATCGTCACTTGGGTCTCTCCTTGTGCGGATGCTACTACGCCTGGTAGTAGACCGGCCGGCGGCAGTACCGTCGGCCATGCTATTGCTGGCGGCGGTTTTCTTCGGCCTGGCCGCGCCCGTCACGGCGGCAAGCCCTTCGCCGGTCCCCCAGACCTCACCCGCGCCGGCGCATTCCGAATACGTGGAGGTCACGGCCAAGGGCTTGCACGAAGAGGCGGGGACCGTCCCCGCGATGGTCACCGTGATCGGCGGCGACGAAGCGGGGGCGCGCAACGCCGACGACCTGCGCGCGGCGCTGGCGGGGGTGGCGGGTGCGGACGTGGCGCCCGGCGGCGACGGCGGGCCGGCGAGCTCCGTGCCCGAGTTCTGGGGCCTGAAGGAATTCGACGCGTTCCTGCTCGTCGTGGACGGCGTGCCGTGGGGGGGCGCCTTCAACCCCGCGCTCTCCACCCTGAGCGTCGAGGACCTCGACCACGTCGAGGTGCTGCGTGGCCCCGCGCCCGTCATGTACGGCGCGACCTCGTTCGTCGGCGTCGTGCACGTCGTCCATCGTGCGCCATCGGATCGGGCGCGGGAGGCGCGGCTTTCCCTGGGAAGCTACGGCAGCGGCCGCGGAGACGTCGCCCTGCCCTTCCGGTGGGGCGGGTTCGAGTCGCGCGTGGCCGCCGACGTGACCCGGCAGGGCTTCCGTGACGATCGCACCGCCTTCGACCGCTTCCACGGCCGCTGGCGCAATGCGCGTTTCCTCGGCTCCGGCCGGTTCGGATTCGACGTCGACGTCCACGTCGTCAACCAGGATCCGGCCAGCCCGCACGTGCGCGAAGGCCTGGCCCTGTCCGACGTCACGCCGCTCGACGCGAACTACAACCCGGAGGGGGCGCGCCTCGACGATCGCCGCTTCACGGGCACGTTGCGCTACGACCGGCCGGTGGGAGGCGCGGGCTGGTCCACCATCGCCTCCATCAGCCACGGCCGCCAGGAGATCTTCCGCGGCTTCCTGTCCGAGGTGGCCAGTCCGGTGGCGCCCGCGCGCGGCATCCGCGGGAAGGTGGACCTGAGCGACGTCTACTTCGACACGCACCTGGCCTGGAGCCGCGCTTCACGCTGGAAGGTGGTGGCCGGAGTGGATCACCTCCACGGCGAGGGGAACGCGATCGGGGGCGCCTTCGACTACGTCGCTGACATCACCGGAAGCCGCGTCCCGCAGCTCGGCATTCCCGCCGTGCCCGACGACGACCAGGTCGAGGACCGTCGCGAGTTCACCGGCCTGTACGGCTTCGTCGCCTACGAGCCGGCGGCGCGCCTGCGCCTGGAAGGCGGGCTCCGGCTGAATCGCACGATGGAAGAGCGCGAGGATCCCCGCGGGAAGGCCGCCGGCGTAAGCCGGCCGGACGACCCCGGCGAGAGGACGGACACGCGCCTCAGCGGCACGATCGCCGCGCAGTGGACGGCCTGGAGCCGCGGGCCGGAGTCCCTGCGCCTGTTCGCCGACTACCGTTCCGCGTTCAAACCCGCCGCCTTCGACTTCGGCATCGGCGAGGGCGAGGTCGAGAGCGAGGAGGGCCTGCTCGCTCCGGAGACGGCGAACATCTACGAGGCGGGCGCGCGCACGCGGCTGGCCGGCGGCCGGCTCGAGCTCGAGGCCAGCGGCTTCTGGATGGACTTCAAGAACCTCGTGCTGGCCACGACCATCAACGGCGTGCCCGCCCGGCGCAACTCCGGCCAGAACCGCTTCCAGGGCCTCGAAGTCGAAGCGAAGTGGCGGACGCGCGAGCACCTGTACGCGCGCGCCGCCTACGGGCTCCACGACGCCCGGTTCCGCGATTCCGTTCAACTCTTCGACGGCGTGCCCACGCAGCTCGCGGGCAAGCGCCTCGAGATGTCCGCGCATCACACCGCGGGGGCCGCCCTGGCCTGGGCCCCGGAAAAAGGGCTGGTCGCGTCCGCGGACATCCAGTACGTCGGCTCGCGCTTCCTCGACAAGAGGAACACCGCGCTCGCCGACGGCTACGCCGAGATCTCGGCCGGGCTCGGGTGGCGCGTGGGGCACCTCGAGCTGCGCGTCGATGGACGCAACCTGACCGACCGCCGGCCGCCGGTGTCGGAGAGCGAGCTGGGCGACGCCCAGTACTATCGCCTCCCCTCCCGTCGCGTGGACGGGTCCGTGCGCGCGCGCTGGTGACCTCGTTCGAGCATACAATCCCCGCCCACGAGGCTTGAAACCATGAAAGCGCTTGCAGGCGCCGCCGCCGC
>QHVP01000327.1:0-1534 GCA_003222295.1 Acidobacteriota bacterium
CTCGGCGGCGTTGAGCTGGGCGAGGAAGTGGTCCGCCAGCCGCTCGACATCGTCGCCGCGTTCCCGGAGGGGAGGAAGCGGTATGGGAAAGACGTTCAGGCGATAGAGAAGGTCTTCGCGCAGCTTCCCGGCGGATACCGCCTCGTCGAGGCGGCGGTTCGTGGCGGCGACGATGCGGACGTCGACCTGGATGGGCTTGTCCGCCCCGACGCGAAGCACGACGGACGTCTCCAGGACGCGCAGCAGCTTGACCTGCAGCTCGAGCGGCATCTCCGTGATCTCGTCGAGGAACAGGGTGCCCGTGTGGGCGCGCTCGAAGTACCCCTTGTGCTGGCGCTCCGCGCCCGTGAAGCTGCCGCGCTCGTGCCCGAACAGCTCGCTCTCGATCACGGACGGAGAGATCGCTCCGCAGTCCACGGGGACGAACGGCTTCTTGCTGCGGCGGCTCAGCGCGTGGATCGTCTGCGCGACGACCTCCTTGCCGGTGCCGGTCTCGCCGGTCAGGAGGATGCTCGCATCGGTGCGGGCCACGCGGCCGATGAGGTCGTATACCTTCTGCATGGGCGGTGAGGCGCCGATGAGCGCCCCGAACCTACCCATCCGGCGGAGCTCGGTGCGCAGCGCCCCGATCTCACCTTTCATGTCGAGCGCGCGCACAACATGGCCGAGCACCATCTTGAGACGGGGGATGTCCACGGGCTTGGTCAGGTAGTCGGCGGCGCCACGGCGAAGGGCGTCCACGGCGGTCTCGACGCTCGCCTGTCCCGTGATCAGTACGACTTCGGGGTCGGCCGGACCCAGACCCTCCAGGAGGTCCAGGCCACTGCCGTCGGGCAGATGGATGTCGACGAGGATGATGTCGGGTACGGTGGCCGCGATCTCCTGCCGTGCCTGCGCCAGCGTGGAATCGCAGGTCACGGTGAACCCCTCGCGCTCCACCAGATCGCTCAGGGCCGTCGAGATGTCCTCGTCGTCGTCGACGATCAGGGCGCGCGGTCCAGACGGGCGGGATTGCATGAGGGGGTGGGACTCGTCAGTTTGCGCTCTCCCTGTCCCAGACACAAGCGGGTCGACCTCGCTCATCATCGCGCCAATACGTGGCAGCATCGATGCAGGGAGGCTGCCTCGGCCGATGAAGGTGCTGGTCACGGACGACGACGCCGATTCGCGTGAGCTGGTGCGCCTGACCCTCGCCATGCACAAGATCCAGGTGGTCGAGGCCGCGGGCGGGACGGAGTGCCTTAAGGTCGCGCAGGACGCGCATCCGGACGCCATCCTCCTGGACGTGATGATGCCGTCCATGGATGGGCCCACGACCCTCACCGCGCTGCGCGCCAACCCGGTGACGGCGTCCATCCCCGTGATCTTCCTGACCGCGTCCGCGATGCCTTCCGAGGTCGAGCGGCTGAAGAAGCTGGGCGCGCGCGCCGTGGTCGCCAAGCCATTCGACCCCTTCACCCTGCCAAGCGCCGTGCGCGAGCTCCTCGGAACGCCGCCCGCTGGCCTCTCCGCTTCGGGACCACCGCGCGCGAAC
>QHVP01000327.1:1665-3538 GCA_003222295.1 Acidobacteriota bacterium
CTCGCCGGAGTGGGGACGAGCTTCGGATTCCCGCAGGTCACCGCCCTGGCCAAGGAGGGCGAGCTGGAATGTCTGGCCATCCTTCACGGCGAGTCCTCCCTCTCCGCCACGGAGATCGAGAACTGGACGAGGCTCGTGGGCGCGCTGGCCCACGAGCTGTCCCAGCCGCCCACCCCTTCGGCCGCCGCCGGCCGAACGGGCATGGTCACGCGGATTCCGGAGGTGCTCCTGGTGAGCGCGGATCCCGCGGTGGCGGCCACGCTCGCTCCGCTCATCGAGCAGGAGGGACACGCGGCGCGTCCCCTGGCCACGCGGGCCGAGGCCTCGCAGGCCCTCGGCCAATCCCTCCCCGATGCTCTCATCGTGGATGCCGCGCTCGAGGACGGCTCGGGCTACGACGTGATCGATCGGCTTCGCGCGCTGCCGGGCGGCGAAGCAGTGCCCGTATTCGTCCTGGGCCCGCGCGGCGGCTTCCTGGACAAGGTCGAGGCCATCCACGGGGGCGCGGACGGTTTCTTCGAGAAGCCCGTGGACTGGAAGGCGCTCATGCGCCGCCTCCAGCACCTCCTGGACGCGAGCCAGTCCCATGCGGCACGGATCCTGTCCGTGGAGGACGATCCCCAGCAAGCCTCGTACCTGAAGTCGATCCTCGAGTCCGGAGGCTACGAGGTCGCGGTCTGCGCGGATCCCAAGCGCTTCGAGACCGTGCTCGGCGAGTTCCGGCCCGATCTCGTGTTGATGGACATCCTGCTGCCCGGCATCAGCGGGTACGACCTCGTGCGCTACCTCCGCCAGGACGAACGCCACGCCGCCCTGCCCGTGCTCTTCCTGACCACCGAGAGCCAGATGCAGTCGCGGTTCCGCAGCGCCCAGGTCGGGGGCGACGACCATCTGACCAAGCCCATCGTGCCTCCCGTACTCCTGTCCGTGGTGGCTTCACGCCTGGAGCGCGCGCGCTTCCTGAAGAACCTCCTCAATCGCGACGGCCTCACGCGGCTGTTCACGCACACCGCCCTCATCGAGCGCGCCCAGGCCCTGCATGCGCAGAAAGGTCGCGACGCTTCCCGGCATTTCGCCTGGGTGATGATCGACCTCGACCACTTCAAGTCCGTCAACGATCGCTTCGGCCATCCCGTCGGTGACCGCGTGCTCGCCACGCTGGCCGCCCTGCTGCGCCGCCGCCTCCGCCAGTCGGACACCATCGGCCGCTACGGAGGAGAGGAGTTCGTCGTCCTCTTCGAGGGCCTGCCCGAGCCCGACGTGGTCCATCTGATGGGGCGCGTGCTGGCGGAGTTCCGCGAGATCGACCTAGAGGCGCCGGGCAAGCCCTCCTTCCGGGCCACGTTCAGCGCGGGCGTGGCCATGCTGACGGACGAGATGACGCTGGACGGGTGGAAGAAGGCGGCGGACGATGCGCTCTACGCGGCGAAGGCCGCCGGCCGCAACCGCATCACGTCCACCGCCGATGCGCCCGCCATATCCGACCGGCGCCGCGGCGGCCCCGGCTAGATCGACTTCAGGTACTCGACGAAGTCCTTCTTCTGGCCTGCGCTCAGCTCGAGCTTGAGCGCCGTGTCGCAGCCCGAAGCCTCAGCTCCGCCGCCGGCGGTCGGTCGTCCGCCTACCCTGACGCTGCGCCCGCGCGTGGCCGCGGACGGGATCGCGCGCCCGGGCTCACGCGCGTCCGGGCGCCAGAGACCGGCAGCGTGAAGTACATGCGAGTGCCCTTGCCCAGCTCGCTCTCGGCCCAGATCCGGCCGCGGTGCGCTTCGACGATGCATTTCGAGATATAGAGTCCAAGTCCCTGGCCGCGCTGGTCGTTCGCCCCGACCTGCCGGAACCGCTCGAAGACGGCGTCCAACATGGGTGCTGG
>QHVP01000329.1:0-5023 GCA_003222295.1 Acidobacteriota bacterium
AGTCACCGTGACGTTGACTTCCAAGGCCTTCAGCGAGGGCAGCCCGATCCCGCGCCAGTACACGTGTGAGGGCGAGGAGACGGCACCCCCGCTGGAGTGGTCTGGCCTGCCCGCGGGGACGAAGAGCCTGGCCTTGATCGTGGACGACCCGGATGCCCCCGATCCGAAGGCACCCAAGCGCACCTGGGTTCACTGGATCGTCTACGACATTCCTCCCTCCACGGCGGGCCTTCACGAAGGCAGCGCCTTGCCCGCGGGAGCCCGCGAAGGCAAGAACGATTGGGGCCATGCCCGATACAACGGACCGTGCCCTCCGACCGGCCGGCACCGGTACGTCCACAAGATCTACGCCCTCGACACGCTCCTCGGCGATCTCGGCCAGCCGACGAAGGGGCAGCTCGAAGGAGCGATGAAAGGGCACGTCCTCGCGGAAGGGCGGTTGGTGGGCACCTACGACAAGGGCCGTTGATCGCGCGCATATCGACTCCATCCGGAAGCACGGCGTCGACATGCCCGAAATCGCGGACCGGGAATGGAGTTAGGGCCTGATCGACTGCCGCTCTGGGTGAAGTTGGCCGACACCGCTTTCGTCGCCGTGGTCGTGCCCGTCTACGCGGTAAGGTACGGGCCAGGCAACTTCCTGTGGTTTTCGGATATCGCGTTGATCGGTTCGGTGGCGGCTTTGTGGCTGGAGAACCCACTGCTCGCCAGTACACTGGCGCTCGCGGTCCTCCTGCCCGAGCTGGCGTGGAACGTCGACTTCTTCGGCCGGCTATTCTCGGGGCGCCATCTCCTGCGCCTCGCCCGGTACATGTTCGACCGCCGCATATCCCCGTTCGTGCGCGGCCTGTCGCTCTTCCACGTATTCCTTCCCGTACTGCTCGTGTGGACGGTGAGCCGGCTGGGATACGACCGCCGCGCCGTGCTGGCGCAGACCGCCTTGTGCTGGATCGTCCTTCATGCGAGCTATCTCCTCACGTCACCGGCGGAGAACGTCAACTGGGTCTTCGGCCCGCGCGCGAAGCCGCAGCGCCGGCTTCACCCGATCGCCTACCTGGCGGCGTTGATGGCCTTCTTTCCCTTGGCCGTCTATTGGCCCAGCCACCTCGTGCTCGCCGCGCTCTTCGCGCGGGATTGAGCGAGGTGCGAGCGTCGCGTCCTCCGCACGCCGCTTCATCCAGCGATCTGAGGAGAGATTGCGGGAGTTGGTGGAGCTGATGGGGATCGAACCCATGACCTCGTGAATGCCATTCACTTTCTTGGCTCAGTTCCAGGGCGTTTCGCAGCGTACCACAGCGTTCCTAACGACGTGACGTCACGGTACTTCTCGGTCATTCAGTCGCTTAGCACCGACCCACGAGATGCCATGGTGTGGCGCGAGGTCTCCCGCTCGGGTGACACAAAAGTGACACGAGGCCTTCGGTAAGGACCTGCGCTGGCCCGCCGTGGCCCTACGGTCATGATGTGAGCGAACGCGCCGTCGTCAGCGGAGCACCTGAGAGACCTCGGCCCAAGAACGAGAACCTCGTCTTCCTCAACCTCCCCAAGCTCGACTTCCTCAAGGCTCGGGCCGGCGAGAACCGGACGGAGTACTGGGACAGAGCACTGCGTGGGTTCGGCGTTCGTGTCAACGCGTCCGGACTTAAGGTCTTTGCCGTCAGGTACCGTCTCGCCGGCAAGCTGCATCGTGCCGACGTCGGCATCTATCGAAACCGGCGTGGCGTCGTCGGTGGCGAGATCACATATACCGACGCCAGGAAAGAGGCGGAGCGCATCCTCTCGGACGCACGTCACGGTCGCGATCCGTTCCTCAGCCGGACGCTGTTGAAGAAAGCCGACATCAGCACTTTCGAAGGGCTGTGCGACCGCTATCTCGAGGATCCCACGCCCTGCCGGAGAGGGCGGCCGCTCAGCGAGGCCACTCGTACCGGTATCACGCGCGTCATCCGGAAGGAGTTGATCCCAGCGTGGGGGAATCGGGACCCGAACAGCATCCAGCCGGATGAGATCGAAGCCTGGTCTCGGGGCCTGGCTGCAGGCGACGGACGAAAGAAAGCCGTCCCATACTTGGCCAACCGATGCTTCGATTACATGGCCATGGTGTATTCGTGGGCCCTGAGGAGACGGCTGTTGCGGTACACGCCGTTCGTGGCGATCGAGAAGCCGTTCGCGGAGCAGAAGCGTGCGAGGACGTTCAGCAACGACGAGCTCCGTAGACTGTTCGCAGCCCTCAAGCAGTCCCCGAAGCAGATCGCCGCACTGTGGCTGATGCTCTTCTACACGGGGAACCGGTTAAGAGAGACCCTGAAGATGGAGTGGGCATGGATCGACACCGAGAAGAAGCAGCTGCTGCTTCCCGCATCCGTCACGAAGAACAAGCGTGAGCACCTCAAGAGTGCTCGGGTACGACCCGAACGACGTAATGAAGGCGGAGCGGCGAGGCTACCAGACGAGCGCCAAGATCGAAGACGGACGGCACCATGACACGCGCCGGGTGATCCAGACGACCCTGGCCGAGTTGGGCGTGCTGCCCCACATCGCGGACATGATCCTCAACCACGCGATCAAGGACGCACCCAAGTCGCGCCAGCACTACGACACGCACCACTACATTCCGGAGAAACGGAAGGCTCTCGCGCGTTGGGTCGGTCACCTCACAAGAGTGCTCGGGTACGACCCGAACGACGTAATGAAGGCGGAGCGGCGAGGCTACCAGGGCAAGGGCCCCGCTCGTCGCCTCGGTACGACGGAGACGTATTCGCAACGCAAGACCCGTCTCGCGGCGCAAGGGCGAGACCTGAACGCAGAGCGGCGTGCGCGGCGGCGCGTGAAACTCGAGGCCAAGCGTCGGCTGAGAGCCGCGTGACGTAGAGTAGATAATGCAATTCGCTGAAAGGAGGCAAGCCGTGCCAAACGCCCTCTAGCCAAGGAGCAGTCACATGCCGAGGATCAAGGTGTTTGGTGGTACGCCTCAGCACAGCGCGCCGTCCCTGTGCCTCACCTGCCGGCGTGCCACGGTGGTCAAGGGCCACTCGTTGAGCAGCGAGATCATTCGCTGCCACGCTCTCGACCGCACGATGGACTTCCCGGTCCGCGAGTGCGACAGCTACGACGACAGGTCGCAGCCCTCCCTTTGGGACCTGAAGGAGATCGCGTGGGCGCTCGTCACTGACAAGCGCAATCGCATCGGCTTCGTGCCCCGGAAGGATTGGAGCGAGGCGCTCAAGCGTGAGGTCGATGACTTGGATGACCAGGAGTAGCCCCGTCTCGCCGTCTGACGGCGTCGTCCGGTGGAGTCCTAGACTCGGCGGATTTGCGATTCGATTTGCCCCGCCGCCGCTGCGGAACTAGTCTTCATCCCGATGCCGCTCAACGGGCGACGGATCCTGGTCGTGGACGATGATGAAGACACGGTCGAGCTGGAGCGCGTCATCCTCATTCAGGCGCGCGCCGACGTGCGTGTGGCCCGTTCCGTGCGCGAGGCCATCGCGACGATCGAGGACTTTGCTCCGGATGTGGTCATCGCCGACCTCGCGATGCCAGGCGAGGACGCAGCCGGGCGACGGCGAGTTCTTCTCCAAGTGCCGTGAGGCGATGTGCTGCGCCGTGA
Organism: Acidobacteriota bacterium; assembly: GCA_003222295.1. Taxonomy (GTDB): domain Bacteria; phylum Acidobacteriota; class Vicinamibacteria; order Fen-336; family Fen-336; genus AA29. The sequence goes on from QHVP01000329.1 coordinate 3,611, forward strand.
TCGCGACGCAGACCTACGAGAGCTTCGTGGCCAAGCTCAAGAACGAGCATGTGGCCGCGCAGCTCATCGCAAACCTGCGGACGAAGATCTGGCTGTGCGCCGAGGACAACTACACGGCCCGCCAGGCGGCGGACCTGTGCGGCGAGATCGAGCGGAAGAAGGTCAGCCGGACGCGCAACGAGACCGCGCGTCGGAGCACTTATTCATTCCTCGACGGAACGGTCATCGGTGCGGATCCCGGTTCGGTGGGGGAGGGCATCACCGTGAGCCTCCGCCGCGAGCACCTGTTCACGCCGCGGGCGTTCACCAGCCTCAAGGTCAATCAGGCGATCGTGAAGGCCTTCGACGGCGTGCGCGTGCTCGAGCCGTGGGTGGTCTACCTCAAGCCCATGCACGAGAATCCCGAAGTCTCCTGGTTCGAAACGACGGGGAAGGTCGCGGCCGTCGGCGCCCCGGTCCTCGAGAGTAGCTGACGGCGAGTACCGTCACTCGTCGGCGCTGCCGCGGCGGTGCCGCGCTAAGTACCTCTTTCCCGCCGCGAGGAGTCGTGCCGAGGCCACCACGATTGGGGACGCGGGCGCACGCTGAAAGATCACGCGGATCTCCGGAAGGAGCATGGCTTCGCCCGACGGATTGATCACGCGGATGAACCCGAGTTCCTGAAGGGAACGGACGAGCACCGTGAAGTCATTGGCCGTGGCGGGATCCTCGAGACCGGCCGCCGATCGCAGATCAGCCAGGGTGAGGGTCTCCTCCGGCGCGGCGAGCAGCCGCTCCAGGATCGTCACAGCCGCCGACGGCAGGTCGACTGGCCAGTACTCAGGACCGACATCATCGACGACCGTCACACCGAGGCCGAACTGCCGCGCGAGATCGGGATAACGCGCGAGCTGGTCGCACAGGTGCTCCTCTCCCCACGTGGTCACGCGCAACGGCATCGCCCGCGCCTTGCGCCGTTCGAGCCAGGACCGATGGGCGGGATCCTGGAACCCGAAGGTCGAGATGAAGACGAACTCGTCGAACTGGAACTGCCCTTTCGCGCGCGCTCTTGCTGCCGCATGCAGATCGTCGCGGAACTTGCCCTGCACCACCGGCCAGGAGGCTCCTTGGTGGTGATAGATCTGGTACGCCGCGTCGCCAGCGAGGCAGTCGATCCCGTGACCGTCGACGTGGCGATAGGACGTCCCGTGCTCCCGGCTCAGGATGGTCCGCCAGAGGAACTCGAAGGCGGCCGGGACGAGACGCCTGATGTCCACTGGCGTCAGCAACTGGAACCCAAGGACGATCGCGATTGCGAGCGCCACGGTTCTTCAGCCCCGCGCACGCGTCCCGTTCCGAAGCGGGGCACGATCCACTGCGCAAGGTACCGCTACCGCCACGGCGTCCGCCGCGGCGAGCGGGGGCACGCGGCCC
>QHVP01000329.1:5072-12491 GCA_003222295.1 Acidobacteriota bacterium
CGAATCGGCGGGGGAAATACGCCGTCCCGAACCATCCGCCAAAAGAGTCGTGCGCGAGACGCCGATCATCCTCAGCACCTCGCACGGCCGAATGAACCGCATCGTTGCCTCCGCGGAGGTACGAGCAAGTGCCTGGCCATGAGGCCCGAAGGGAGGGTGGTCGTTAAGTGCGTGACGCTGCTCGGCTCTCAGCGCTGAGAACGTGCGACAGCGAGAGACGTCAGGCCCTCGTCCTCATGACGGAGACAGAGAGGCGCGCGAGAGCTCGAATGCCAGTCGCCGTTGCTGCTGAGCCCCGCTCCCGGCGCAATCCCCGCGAGACCGGCGACGAGCGGATGACGGCTCAGACTGTCTTGGCTCTTCCTGCGATCCGCTCGTAGAGGCGGTGCACACTCGCACGAAGCTCGCGGCTACGCTCGATGCCCCACCGCGCTTTCGAGCGGGTGCCGCGCAGGCCTTTGAGCCGTTCTTGGGCCGTCACGATCACCTCGCAGGCGGCGACGAGTCGATCCCGGTCCTTAGGTGCGTCAAGAGAGCCTTCGATGGCATCGGCGGCCGCGACGATGATGCTCTCGACCTTCGCCATGAGACCCGCACCGACGTCGTCCAGGTCGAGCGCGAAGCTCGCGGCGCGCAAAGCTTGGAGCTCAGGGACGAGACCGTCAACGGCGCTCCAGCGAGCCATAGGCGATCGTGCAAGGATCGTCGCGTGTACGTTATTCCCGGGTGTTTCGCGGTCAACGAAGGCTCGCCGTCGTCATGCGCGGTGCGACGCGAACGAGGAGCACCCCGAAACCGGCCCATGGTCCAAGTTACCGCGTCCACAGCCTCTTGACTCGCGGGCTGTCAGTGCGGTACTTTCGCTTTATCTTCGCCAGTGCTGTCCGATCCCGAAGCGGACGAGATTGCCCGCGAAATCCACCGAGGCACGAAGGGACCCGTCGTCTTCAAGTGGCTCGAGCAGCTCCTTGCCGACCGCAAGGAGCGCATCGCGCAAGTGCACTTCCTCCGCCAGCGACTCAAGCAAGCGTTCGTCTACCTGGATGGCCCCAGAGGGCCACGAGGTCCGCCCACGACCGCTGCTGGTAGGCCTGCGCGGCGACCCACTTGTCCTGCTCGTAGCCGGGGAAGGCCAGCGAGGGCCCGAGCTGCCCGCGCACGAACCGCTGGTGGTTGTTGGCGGCGGAGTCGATCAGGTGCCCGAGCACCTGCTTGCGGGACCACTTGCCGGCCGTGATCGGCTCCGCGGCGCGCGCGTCGGGGATCGCGCTCAGGCGGGGAAGCTCGGCCTCGATCGTGCGGGCGAGGTCCTCCGCGACGCGGCCCAGGCCGGCCTCGGGGGCGCTCACGGCGAGGGCCGCGGGCTGGGTGCGGCGGCCACCTCCGGCTGCCGCGTGGACTGCCAGGCCACCATCTGCCAGCGGCCGTCCGCCTGGCGCGTCCACACGTCGGTGAACAGGAGCTTCGCCGTGCTGGGGGCGGCGGGGGCCCACTGCGTGTGGATACTCACGCGGCCCGTCACCACGGCGACGGTCCCGTAGACGCGGATGTGCTCCTCCGTCCGGTCGATGGCCAGGTACTTCTTCCCCGACGAGATCGCGCCCAGGAAGCTGGCCTTCGTGTCCTCCACGCCGCTCGCATGCGTGTAGGTCAGGTCGTCGGCGAGGAGGGACCGCAGCGCCTCCTGGTCGGCGGCCAGCATGGCCTGCTGCCGCTTCGCCTCGAGATCGTGGATCGTCGCCTGGTCCGCCGGCCCCGCGGCCCGGACGGCCGCCGGGTGGGCCAGGACGACGGCCACGGCGGCGGCCAGGACCGGGGGCGTGCTCCTCCGTTGCAGCCTCATGAAACCTCCTTGCGAACAACGCGCGAGCTGCCATTGTCCGCGTTGCGTCAAGCCTCACCGCCACGTGGGCCGCATCCCGAGCGCGAACCCGAGGACGGTGATGGCCTGGTGGGAGACGAAGACGAAGACCAGGGAAGCCACGACCAGAGCGAGCGTGGGCGGCACGACGAAGGCCAGGACCAGCCAGGCGCCAGCCACCACGTCCACCTGGTCGATCACGTGGAAGGCCGCCGCCGTCAGCCCGCGCCCCTGCCGGCCGGGCGCGATGTCGAGCTGCCGCTTGACGAAGCTGTTCGGCAGCTCCGCGGCCATGGCCGAAGCACCCACCAGCGCGCCCAGCCCGAATCCCATTCCCAGCGCGGCGTAGCCCAGCGCCGTCCCCGCCGCGATCACCACGATCCCGCGCGACGTCTTGTTCTCGCCCAGCAGGCGGCGGCCGCGGAAGCACGCCCCCCTGTCGATCGGGCGGGCCAGCCCGGCCAGGAAGCCCGTCTTGATGCAGAGGCCGTGGCAGACGAATCCGAGCAGCAGCGGCGAGAACAGCACGATGGCCTGACGCCAGGCTCCCACGAGCGGCGCGCGTCTCAGCGCCGGCGCCGCGCCGGGCCCTTGTCGTCCATCTTCACGGCGGCGCGGCCGCTGAGCATTCTCGCGATCACGGCCGGTCCAGGATCGTCAGGTACTCCCGCCAGGGGCCGACGGCATCCCGGTACTGGCGCGCCATGACGCGCGCCAACCTGCTCGAAGGCAAGAAGATCAAGCCCATGTCGTGCCCGAAGTGCGGGCGTCATTACGTGCGGCTGGCGGGGTTGTCCCCAACGGGGATGGTCTACTTCCACGCCGACCAGAGTGAATGCCGGGTCGAGCGCTAGGCTTCACGAACCGGGTACCGAGGTAGACATGGCGGGACATTTCGGCTCCGTCCTACATTCGAAGTCATGTTGCCGCCCTGGCGCCCGATGCCTCTCATCAGGGTGAAGGAGCCGTTCGATCACCCCGACTGGCTCTTCGAGCTCAAGCATGACGGCTTCCGCGCACTGGCGATGATCGAAGGCCATCGCTGCACGCTCCTCTCGCGGCGCGGGTACGTCTTCAAGCAATTCCCGCAGCTCGCCGAGGAGCTCGCTCACACGGTGCAGGCCCGCCATGCGGTCCTCGACGGCGAGGTGGTGGTTCTCCGGCCCGACGGCTCGAGCGACTTCTACTCGTTGCTGTTTCGTCGCGAATGGCCGCACTACTACGCGTTCGATCTCCTTCGGCTCGAGGGCGAGGACCTGCGTGGCCTTCCGCTGGTCGAGCGGAAGCGTCGGCTTCGCAAGCTCATACGCAGGGATCCGCGGTCACGGCTTCGATTCCTGGGACACGTTCGCGGGCGTGGTCAGGATCTCTACGCCGCAGCATGTACGCGCGACACCGAAGGTGTCGTCGCGAAATGGACGCGTGGCCTCTACCACACGGACGGGACGAAGACTTCCTGGGTCAAGGTGAAGAACCCGTCGTACAGCCAGGCTGAAGGTCGCCACGAGTTCTTCGACGATCGTCCGGAATCACGTCCTCGCTGGAAGCCCGTGGCGTACCGGATGGACCCCGCGGCCGTTCGCGCCTGGTAAGCCATAACAGATCGGCGTAGGCTTTATCCCCCCGCGCCCACCCGCCGCGCGGCCCCCGAAGGGGCCTTCCCCCAACGGCCGCGTCGCGCGTCGTCGCTTCGATGAGGGTGCCCTCGCGGCTCCTAGGGATTCCCGCGGGTCACCTCGCCGCGAGCGCACGTCGTAGCGCCACGCGGCCGTTCCTCCGCCCTATGGACGGCACGTCCGACAGTAGACCGCTTCGTCCACGACGCGGATAGGCCGCGAGTCCAAGTCGTGGTTGCACGTCCGCACGAAGGCGTCGACTCCACACTGCGAGCACGCGACGAGGTCCAGTGGCTCGTCGCATTGCCGGCACACCTCCTGATCGAGATCAGGCGACCGCTCGGCTTGCTGGCGGAGGATCTGCGCCACCGCGTGCGTCGCGCTTCCCACGTCGGCGTAGTCGCGCTCGGCGTACGGCGTACCGTCAATCTCGATCTCTATCGCCCACCGATCGCCCTCGCGCCAGAGACGGACTCGTGCTTGGTTCATGTTCGACCGCCGGCATTCTCCTTCGAAGCCGCCCGCTGGGCTCCTTTGGGTGCCGAGCCACTGCGCGGGCGCGCCAGCCCCTTCGGGGTACCCTCCGCTGCCCTCCGGCTGTCACGCCTGCTCGCGTCTCGTCCCCGTCGTCGCCACGGACATGAGGTGGGCCTTCGGCCCTCGTCGTGAGTCCTTCTCCTCCCCCCAGGTGGCTCTACGAGCCGGGGGGAGGTCGAAGGAAGTCGTTGAAGGGGCCAACCCCGAAACGGCGAGGCTGAAGCGCCCCAGCCATCCATCAGCGGCGCCGAGGAGAGAGCGATGTCCAAGACCAGGTCGGCCCAGGTTCACTTCACCCCGCGGGAGAAGGGGCCCGAGCGGCTCGTCACCGAGGCCGAGATCCACTTCGAGGACGGCCCGCTCGCCGGGATGCGCCTCGTCGGGTTCTCGATCTGGCGCAGCACGGACGGGGAGCTCTACGTCACCTTCCCGTCGCGCGCTTTCGGGGCCGGCACCGAGCGCAAGTACTTCGACTACCTCCGGGCCGTCGACGGCTCCGGCGAGACGGTGAAGACCGTCAAGGCCTGGATCCTCGACGAGTACCGGCGCCAGGTCGAGGCCGCGGCCTAGGCGGGAGGGCGGGGGCGGAGGGAGAGCCGCCCCCGCCCGTCCCTTCGCGTGGAGCGCGTCATGCCGAAGCTCGACCCAACCCGGCCGTACAGCATCCCGGGATTCCGGATCGCCCTGGTCCGCGAGCCCGGCGTCAAGCTCGCGAACAAGCCGCAGGTCCGCTTCCCGGCCGAGGCCGCGCCGATGCTGACGCAGTACATCGGCGAGTCGGACCGCGAGGTGTTCGTGGTCGCCCTGCTCACGATCCGGCACCGCGTCATCGGCCTGCACACCGTCTCCGTCGGGTGCCTCAGCAGCTCGCTTGTCCACCCGCGCGAGGTGTTCAAGCCGGCGATCCTGGCCGGCTCCGCCGCCGTGCTCATCGCGCACAACCACCCGTCCGGCGATCCCGACCCTTCCGGCGAAGACGTCGCCCTGACGCGCCGCCTGGCCTCCGCCGGCGCGATCCTCGGCATCGAGGTGATCGACCACATCATCGTGGGCGAGGCCGGCCGGTTCGTGAGCCTGAAGGACCGCGGGTTGCTCTGACCTGCGGGCGCGCTCTCAGCCTGGCGGCGCCGAGAGCCGCCAGGCGAGCCGCGCGCCGCCGCCGCTCGTCCACTCTGTCCATCAACGCGACCGCATGTCGGCGCCGCTCTTCGCTGTCCATCATGACGTGCGTCGACTCGATAGACTTCGCGCGAGCCGCCAGGAGCGCGCGCTGGGCGAGGACGACGCTTTCCCGCGCGAAGATCACGGCATCGCTGGCCGTTCGTTCGATGGGACTAGCGCTAGGGTCCGCCGCGTTGGCGAGCGCCTGCACGACGCGCGCCTGCAACGCGAGATCGCCGCCGACGCCCGGGAGCTCGAGGCCGGCCCCTTCCGGACTCGTCGCGCCGATATCGGGTAACGGGCTTTTGCGTCCGTACGTCTTCTGCGACAGCATGCCGGGAGTCCTCCCGCAGCGTCCGGATCGTACGCCCGCGAACCGGACGCGTCCAGGAACCGGCGGACACCTTCCCTCGCCCGTGAGACTCGGCAGGCGCCCGCATCGCGGGTGAGAGCCTGGCCGTCATCCTCTGCCCGAGTCCCTGACCGACAACCCTCGTAGCTGCCGTACATACGCCTGCATTGCGCCATGGGTCCAGAGCGGCCGCCGCGGGCACATGCCTTGCCCCCGTAGCCGCCGACCGCCGAGGCCGGAGACCTCGGAGGAAGGAGGCCCAGTGACCCGACGTCGCATCCAGCCCCGGCCGGCGCTCGAGCTCGAGACCGTGAGCTTCCGTCTTCCGGCCGACCTCGTCCGCGCGATCGACGACTACGCCAAATTCCTCGGCGGGAGCACCGACCGCACGTACGTGATCACCCAGGCGATCGAGATCGCCCTTGAGCGGGACGCCGACTTCCAGAAGCACCGCGCCTCGCGGCCCGCGGCGGCCGCCTCCTCCCCGCGCGGAGGAGCGTAAACCTTGACCCGCGTCCGTACCCTCGCCGTCCTCGCCAGCGGAGCCGAAGAGGTTCCGCTGGCCCTTTTCATCCATACGCTCGTACGTCACGACTCGGCCTTCTCCCGCCTGGCCGAAGACCCCGTCCCCTCGCTTCCATAGACCCGCGCCCATGCCCGCCGACACGAAACCGACCTCACCCGCTCTGTTCGGCAAGATAAAGCGGGTTAACCCCCGCCTGCCGTTCCGTGTCCACTCTGCGGTGCTCCCGCGACTTACGGGACTCGGCAAGGTTAACCCGTATCGGAACTCCGGCGCGGTCTCGGAGGCATCGTGAGCACAAGGCCGGCCTTAAACGGTGTCGCCAAACCGCCGCGGAATAACCAGCGTGCGCGTACCCGCGAGCGCGCAACGGCGGCCACGAACGAGCCCGAGAACAGCCGCCTTTCGCTCATCGGCGTGAAGGTCGATCTCGCACTTCGCCGTGAGATCGACGACTACGCGAAGGCCCACGGGATCACGCGATCGCGCGCAGCTGGCGAGTACCTGGCCACCGCGCGTGAAGCACTGCGCGAGCGCGATGGCATTCCGGCCGGGCGAGCGGAAGACCTGCTGGAAGCATTCGAAGGACTCCGCGCGGTCGTGGAGCTTCTGGGCCCGCCAACGTTCGGAATGCTGCGCCTGCTGGCGCACTGGGCCGCGCGAGGCGGAGGGTTGAAGGTCACCGAGGATGAGCTGATCGCGGAGCTGCGCGCGGTGGGCGCGGACGAGTGGGAGCAAGCGGTGGGGGAGACGGAACGGGAACTGCAACAGGGTCGCAGTGGCTCGGAAACCAAAGAAAGGAGCTGACGTGTTCTTCGTCGAAGCGCGGTATCACTGGAGTCCCAAGAAAGCGGCCGACCAGGTGCGTTACATCTCGCATCGGGAGGAGCGGCTGCCCGACGGCCGCCAGCGCGAGCTATACGGGATCGGCGCGCGCTACCGTGCATTCCGCGGCGACGAGACCGCGATCCAGAGGGCGCTCGCCCAGGACGCGCGCGGCTTGAAGCGGCCCGTCTACTTCCGTTTCATTCTGACCGTGGACAATCGCACGGCCGAGCGCTTCGCACGGCTCGACCCGCAGCTCGTCGAGCGCGCCATCCGGGACGCCGTTCAGAAGACCTTCCGCGGCGCTGCCCGTGGAGTCCAGGGCGTGTTCGCGATCCATCAGCATGGCGGGGACGAGCGGCCGGCGCACCCGCACGTCCACGCCCTGCTGAGTCCTCGGATGGAGACGGGCGCCCCCACTCACATCTCCCCGAAACGGATCCAATGGGTCAAGGAGCGCTGGGAATCGGAGATCCTGAGGGGCCTCGATCGGCAGGAACGGCGTCTCGAGCGTGCCCGCGAAAGCCGGACGCCTGCGGTCCCC
>QHVP01000328.1 GCA_003222295.1 Acidobacteriota bacterium
AGGCGGTGCGGGCGGCGGGCCGCCGCTCCGATCCCCAGGCCGCGATCACGGACGTGCGCACGCTGGCCGACATCCGCAGCGAGACGCTCTCTTCCCCGCGCCTCATGTCCGTCCTGCTCGGGATGTTCGCGCTGCTCGCGCTGGTGATCACCGCCGCCGGACTCAGCGGGCTCATCGCCTACGCGGTCAGCCGGCGCACGCAGGAGATCGGCATCCGCATGGCGCTGGGGGCGGACCGCGGACGCATCGTCACGATGGTCTTGCGCTAGGGGATGCTTTCGGTGGCCGCCGGGCTCGCCCTCGGCATCGCGGCCTCGCTGGCCCTCTCCCGGCTGGTCTCGGGCCTCCTCTTCGGCATCGGTGCCAACGATCCCAAGTGCTACGTCGGGTCCGCGATCGTCCTCGTGGCGGCGGCCGCCGCCGCCTGCTTCCTCCCCGCCCGGCGCGCCACCGCGGTCAGCCCCATGACCGCCCTGCGCGCCCAGGCCTGAGGTGACCACGCCCGCACGCGGTCGAGGCCGACGGGTCGGGCTCGCGGAGGGTCAGGGCAGGCGGAATACCGCCCCCGCCCGAACGTGCACGTCGTGCTCGGTGGTGCCGCTGAGGAAGTGATCAGGCACGACGCGGTCCACGACCTCGATCCGCCCGCCGATGCGTTCGCCGAAGGAGAGGCGCGCACCCGCTCCGAACTCGAAGGCAAAGGATGTCCCGCCCCCGCGCGGAACGTCGTAGGTGACGGCGCCGGCACCCACGGACAGGAAGGGCCGCACCTCCCCCCGCGCGAGCTCGTAGGCGAACCCCAGGCCGTAGTGATACGCGGTCACGCGTTCCTCGCTGGCCAGGGCATCGCCCAGGCTCGAGAGGCCGGCGAGCGCGCACACCTCGGCCGGGCACGGGAAGGATGTCGTGTGCCGGCGCGTGTGGGCGGGCGCGATCAGGAACTCGGCCTCGAGCCATCCGCGCCGGGCCAGCCGTCGCGAGACCTGGAAGCCCTGCAGGAAGCTGGCCCCCATGTGGTCGTGGGCCTCGATCGTCGAGGGCAGCAGCCGGCGCAGTGTGCCCGCCGGAAGCAGGGCCTCGAACGTCTGGAGGGAGTCGAAGGGCAGCGGCTTTGCGGAATCACTCTCCGCGGAGAGAAGAGAGGCGCCGAAGACGAGGGTCACCTCGTAGCGAGGGTCGGAGAGGGCGCCTTGCGCGGACAAGGGCGTCGCGGCGACGGCCAGGGCGGCGACGGCGAGCATGGCCTTGAGCATGCGAAGAGGTTACCCCGTCCTCTTGAGGCGAGCGGGCCGAACTGGTACTATTGGCGGTTACCGCTGCGGCCCAGGGCCGCAAGCCAGGCATTCATCCCGACTACGTCACGGTCAACGTCCACTGCGCGTGTGGGACCACCTGGACGACGCGCTCGACCAAGGGCCAGGAGCTGCGGCTGGAGATCTGCTCGAACTGCCACCCGTTCTTCACGGGCAAGCAGCGCCTCATCGACTCCGCGGGCCAGATCGAGAAGTTCACGCGGAAGTGGGGCAAGAAGAAGGAGGCGCCCGCGGCAGCGGCTGCCTCCACTCCCTCCAAGGCGTAGCGACGCCCCCGCGACCCCGGCCTCCCGCTCGCGCGGGCTCCGGGGTCTTTTATTGGATGCCGTCGTCGGATGTGAGGCTCGAACCGCAAGCAGCGAAGGAGCGATTTACTCGCGACTGAGCGGCAGCGGGGGTAGCCGAAGGCGCAGGGGGGTGCGACCGTGATGAGTACCCCCCTGAATTGACTAATGGACTCCATCACCTTCCAGAAGCTGCGCGACATCGAGTCGCGCTTCGGCGAAGTCGAAGCGAAGATGTCGGATCCCGACATCGCACGGGATCCGTCCGCCTTCCAGCGCCTGGCCCGCGAATCGAAGGAGATCACCCCCATCGTCGAGCGCTACCGGGCCTACAAGGCCGCCCTCGGCGAGATCTCGAAGATCCAGGAGATGGTGCGCGGCGAGTCCGACGCCGAGATGAAGGAGATGGCGCACGAGGAGCTGCGCGCGCTGGAAGCCAGGCGCGACGCCCTCGACGCCGAGATCCCGCCGCTCCTCATCCCCAAGGACCCCAACGACGAGAAGAACGTCCTGCTCGAGATACGCGCCGGCACCGGCGGCGAGGAGGCGGCGCTGTTCGCCGCCGAGATCTTCCGGATGTACACGCGGTTCGCCGAGCGCGAGCGCTGGAAGGTCGACGTCATCTCGGTGACGCGCGCCGGACAGGGCGGAATCAAGGAGGTCATCGCGCTCGTCGAAGGCGACCGCGTCTACTCGAAGCTGCGCTACGAGAGCGGCGTCCATCGCGTGCAGCGCGTGCCCGCCACCGAATCGTCGGGCCGCATCCATACGTCCGCGATCACGGTCGCGGTCCTGCCGGAAGCGGAGGACGTCGACGTCAAGATCGAAGCCAAGGACCTGCGCATCGACACGTTCTGCTCGTCCGGGCCGGGCGGGCAGAGCGTGAACACGACCTACTCGGCGGTGCGCATCACTCACCTGCCCACCAACACCGTCGTGTCCTGCCAGGACGAGAAGAGCCAGATCAAGAACCGCGAGAAGGCCATGAAGGTCCTGCGCGCGCGCCTCTACGAGGTCGCGCTCGAGGAGCAGCAGAGCCAGATCGCGAGCGAGCGCAAGAGCCAGGTGGGCTCCGGCGACCGCAGCGAGAAGATCCGCACCTACAACTTCCAGCAGGCGCGGGTGACCGACCACCGCATCGGCCTCACCCTGCATCGGCTGCAGGAAGTCCTCGACGGCGACCTCGGCGAGATCGTCAATTCGCTGATCGCGCATTCCCAGGCCGAGAAGCTCAGGGTGTCGCGGCCGGGCGCGGCCTAGACGAGCGGCAAGGAAACGCCAGCCGCGCCGTCCGACACGGTCGCCGGGCTCATCGACAGGGGTGCCGCGCGCCTGCAGGCGGCGGGCATCGCGACCGCCCGCCTCGATGCCGAGCGGCTGCTGCGGCACGTGCTCGGCTGGGAGCGCGCCGACGTGATCGCACGCGCGGCAGAGGACGTGCCCCCGGCCGCGGCGGCGCTCCTCGAGGCCGCGATCGAGCAGCGCGCGCGACGGCGGCCTCTCCAGCACCTCACCGGCCATCAGGCCTTCTGGCGACACGATTTCGTGGTCACTCCGGACGTGCTCATTCCCCGCCCCGAGACCGAGCTCCTGGTCGAGAAGGCATTGGAGCTGATCCGGGATCGACCGGCGCCGGTCGTCGTCGACGTCGGCACCGGCAGCGGATGCATCGCCCTTTCCCTGGCCGCGGAGCGGCCGGACGCGCAGGTGCACGCGACCGAGCTCTCCCCCGCCGCCTTGCTCGTGGCCCGCGGGAACGCCGCTCGCCTGCGCGTCGACGCGCGGGTCACCTTCCACGAGGGCGATCTGCTCGAGCCGGTCATGGCGCTGGCGGGCGCGGTCGATCTCGTCGTGAGCAACCCACCGTACGTATCGGCCGAGGAATGGGTCACCCTCGAACCCGAGGTGCGCCTCCACGACCCGCGAATGGCATTGGTCCCGCCCGAGGGCGTGCCCGCCCTCTACGGTCGATTGGTGACGCGTGCCGCGGCCACCGTGCGGCCGGGTGGATTCGTCCTCGTGGAGATCGGGGCGAGGGACCGGGGCCAGGCCGCCCGCGCAATGGCCGGGGCCGGGCTGGCGGCCATCGAGACGCGCCGCGACCTGCAGGGCATCCCGAGAATCGTCGGCGGACGGCGCCCCACGGGTTGACCCTGAGTCATACTTTCTAGACCTCGCACCCGTCGGCGTCCCCGTTTCGGACGCGCCGAGCTTCAGCGTCGTTGTCGGCCCCCATCAAGCGGGGCTTCTGAGCGTGCCCATGACGACACCCCGTTGCCGCGCGGCGCGAGCCGCGCTCGCCACCGCCGTGTGTCTGCTGCTGTTACCGCTTCTGGCGGCGGCCGAGGACGGCGAGAGCGTGATCGTTCGTGCGCCCAAGCCCTACACGTCCATCTCCGCTCTGGTGGCCAGCCTCGGGGGCCGGGTCGATTACAAGTACGAGAACGTCGATGCCCTCGCGGTGACGATCCCGCGCGCACGGCTGGCTGAGCTCGGCGCGGCGGTCGGGCCCGAGGTCATCACCAAGGACAAGCTGATGGCGCCGCCCCGTCCACTCGAGAGGCTCGACGTCCCCGCGGACGACCAGGAGGGCGACCAGTCCTTGACCGGCGCGGAGCTGGTCCAGCTCGCCAGCGCTCCCGAGGACTACAACTTCAACGACGACCTCATTCATGCGACCGAGCTGCAGAGACAGGGCCAGATCGGCGCCGGGATCACGGTGGCGGTCATCGACACGGGCACGGCCAACGCGCCCGCCGTGGCCGCCCTGAGGGGAACCGTGCTCGGAGGCGAGAACTTCGTGAACGGCGATCCCTCCGCGACCAGCCACCTCAACGCCGCGCATGGCACCTGGGTCGGGACCGTCATCGCCGGCCACGCGACGTTCCGCTTCACGAACACCTCGGGGATCGTCCGCGCGGTCAAGCGGAATGCGCCGGAGGCGATCCAGTCCCCCTGCCCGTCCACGCCGGCCATCTGCGCGGTCTCCAGCTTCATCCCGATGGTGGGGGTGGCCCCCGCGGCGAAGATCTACGCCCTGAAGGTATTCCCCGCCTCCGGAGGAGGCGCCCCTGAATCGCGGATCATCGCCGCCATGGACCGCGCGATCACGCTCCGGCGTAACTTCAACGACGGCATGGCCCAGACCGTCGTCGCCGGCGATGGCAGCGAGAACAGCCCGAACGTCTATCAGGCCCTCAAGATCGACGTCGTCAACATGAGCCTCGGCGGGCCCACCCTGTTCGCCGCCCGCGACCTCGAGGATCGGCTCACGCGCACGATGATCGGCGTCGGTATGGTGCTCGCGGCGTCGGCCGGCAACGACGGCTTCGCGGCCATGACGGGCGGGAGCCCGGGCACGGGCCTCGGCAGCCTCACCGTGGGCGCCGCCAACACCGCCAAGCACGAGCGGATCCTGAGAGACCTCCAGCACGGGGTCGGGACCGGGGCCCTCTGGCGTCCGACCACGCACATCCAGACCGCCGACTTCAGCTCGCGCGGGCCCACCGCCGACGGCCGCATCGACCCGGACTTGACGGCAAACGGATTCGCCACCTACGCCCAGGGCGCGAGCGGAGGCATCAGCCTCGTCTCGGGCACTTCGCTGTCCGGCCCGATGGTCGCGGGCGCGGCAGCGCTGTTGGTCGGCGGCTTCCCCTCCGCCACTGCTTTCCAGATCCGCGAGGCCCTGATCCTGTCCGCGAGCCCCACTACGCTCGGGGACGGCTCGGGCCCCATCGACCAGGGCCAGGGGATGCTCGACGTGGCCGCGGCCGCGGCCAGGCTCGCCGGGGGCGTCCAGGACGGCAGGATCCGGGAGGAGCTCGCGACCCCCATCGTCGCCTTGAACATCCTCAAGGCGGGCTTGGAGCCGATCGTCTTCCGCAACGACCGCTATACGGCGCGCGTCGCCGACCTGAGGCCGGGGCAGGTCACCCAGTTCTTCGTGCCGAGCGACGTGCGGACCGATCGGCTGACGGTCAAGCTCAGCAATGTCACGCCCGAGCTGCCTGCCTTCCAACAGAACGCGCTCTTCGGCGACGACATCTTCCTCAACGTCGTCGACGCGCCGACCTCGCTCGCGGTCTTCCGCCTCTCGCGGTTCGTGAACGCGGACTCGACCTTCACCGTCGACAACCCCCAGACCGGGCTGGTCCGGGTCGCGCTGCAAGGCGACTCGACCAACGCCGGGAAGATCTCGGCGGACGTGACCATCGAGCGTGTGCGCGCAGCGCAGGGCCGGCCGTCAGCGGTGGGACGTATCGCGGAGGGTGAGGACGTCGTCTACGAAGTGGCCATCCCCGCCGGCGCGGCCAAGGCCGTGTTCGAGACCTCGTGGCTTGCAACCTGGGCCCGTTATCCGACGAACGATCTCGACATGGTGCTGATCAATCCAAGCGGCGCGGTCAACGTCACGGGCGCCGCCGCCAACTCGCCGGAGCGCGTCGAGATCAGCAAGCCGGCCGCCGGCACCTGGACCGTCGTCATCCAGGGACTCTCGGTCCACCCCCCGGGGTCGGACGGGGACGAGGATCGGGAAGCGGCGGATGCGGAGAACGAGAACCGTCATCAGGGCGGGCAGGGCGACGACGACGGCGACCAGGCCGCCAAGGAGCGCTACGCCCTTCGCGTGACCGTCGACGGAAGTCGTCTCCAGATCGACTAGGCGGGCCCGCCCCGCTTCATCTCTCGGCGTCGGACGGGCAGGAGACCGCCTGGCCGCTGCGGGCGCGATAGTGATACGCATGCCCGCCGGCCGTCAGCTGGACGTCGTAGGCCCGGCCGGAAGGGTCTCCCGGCGGCGGACAGGCGTCTCCCGCCTTCGCGTCGATCTCCCGCACCGTGGCGAACTTGACGTCGCCGAGCGCGAGGCCCAGGCGCTTGGCCAGCTCACGGCGCGCGGCTTGCGCCGCTCGCGCCGTCTCCAGGGCCCGGGCTCCGGCTTCCCGCTTGGCCGGGGCGGAGGCCTCCGGGCACAGAACGGCCTGCTCACCGGCAACGTGGACTTCGTACTCGCGGCCCGCCGCGCTCAGCCGGACGCGCAGCCCGTCCGTCACCACCTGGGCATACTGCATCCCTGCCACCGGGCAGCCCAGCGCGGCATCGGGCCACTGCGCAGGCTCCACCGAGCCCACGGCGATCCGCTCCACGCGGGTCGACAGCTCGCGGCCCACGAGCTCGCGGGCCCGCTTGACCGCGTTCTCGCGGCCCTCATCCGAGGCCCCGGTCGCCATCGCAACCCCGCAGCATAGGACGATCGACACCAGTCCTCGCATCCTTCCACGCTAGCGCACCGTCCCCCCTCGGGCAAACCGTTCGCATCTACCCTGGTAGTAAATGGAAAAGATCCGCATCCTCGGTGGCGAGGCCTTGGAGGACACGGTCCGCATCTCGGGAGCGAAGAACGCCTTGCGTCACCGCGAAGAGCGCGAAACGGGCCGTCCATTTCTTTCGCTCGGTGGCCTTGACAGCCATACCGCAGACGCATAGCCTCGATCGAACATCCTGATAATGATAATGAGCCGGCCAGAGTGTCGACTCGACACGTCTCCCCGCTTTCCCACGTGAGATCCTGACGCAATAACCAGATCCAATTCGAACCGGAGGAGGTGGACGTGAAGGCAGAGCTTCGATGCAAGCAGCTGTGGAGTGCCCGCCGGACGGCGGCGGCGGCGGCGGCCATGATGGCGGCCATGCTGTTCGCGTCGGGAAGGACCGTCGGTGCGCAGGAGAAAGACGACGACGAAGGCTGCGAAGGCAACATCACCGTCAAGGGGCAGTGCCAGGCCGACCTGCTCTCTGCGGGCGGCTTCGCGGCCCAGTTCGGGCCCAAGGACGGACCGGACGACGAAGGACCCGGCAACAACAACCCGACTCCGGGCACGCACGACAACGGGCGCGGCGGCAACACGTTCGTCAACGATCCCTGCCTCGACCCGCCTCCCGGTCTCGGTCCCGCCAGCAACCGCCGGACCGTGCAGTCCGAGACCGAGCTGGCCGTCCTGAACACGACGGGGTCGATGGGCAAGAAGATCGTGGTCGGGTTCAACGATTCCTACGGCTTCTACGACAACCGTCAGGGCCTCAGCGGCTACTCGTATTCGACCAACGGCGGGAACACCTGGGTGGACGGCGGAGGGCTTCCCCCGGTCGGCGCGAGCGACCGCTACTTCGGCGATCCGGTCCTCGTCGTCGACAACTCGGCGCGCACGTTCACGGTGGCGGGCCACCCCGCGCCGCAGGCGGCGGGCGAGTTCTACTACGCGTCGATCTATTCGCCCGGTCCCGGCCTCTTCGCGCTGAGCGTGAACCGGGGCTCCTTCCAGGTCGCACCGGCGGCGGGAATCGAGAGCATCGCCAACACGCGCTGCCTCAACCATCCGGAGCAGTATCTGGTGCCCAATCCGCCGAAGGCGATCCAGGAGCGGATCGTGTGGGAGCCGCCCGTGGTGGCGGTGGCGCCCGTCAACATGGCGGTCAACGCGGGCGCCCTGATCGACAAGGAATGGCTCTACGTCGACCAGCGGACGGGCACCCTTTACCTCACCTACACGCGGTTCGCGGGCGCGCCCACCTTCGAGACCCCGATCGAGATGGTCAGGTCCCATGACGGCGGCCACACCTGGACGGCGCCGTCGGTCATCGTGGCCAACGAGGACTTCGACTTCAACCAGTCGACCCAGGCCTACACGACGCCGACGGGGCGGGTCATCGTGACCTGGCACCGGCGGCGGTTCAGCGACGTGATGCCGTTCCCGGAGACCGAAGGGGCCGTCGAGTACGCGTACTCCAACAACGACGGCGCCACGTTCACCACAGAGCGCCTGATAGCCCTCACGAACCCACAGGGGGAGCCGCCGGGGTACAACCGCGGCCGCACCCAGATCCTCAACGCCCCGTACATCACCGTCGATCCCGCCAACGGCTACATCTACATCACGTACTTCAGCGGCAAGACGCCCTTTCCCGTGATCAGCCGCGCGGCGGACATCTTCGTCAGCCGCTCCACCGACAACGGCACGACCTTCGGGCCGCCGGTAAAGGTCAACGACGACGACGGCGTCACCAGCCACGTCTTTCCCTCCGTTCAGGTGAGCAAGCAGGGATGGGTCTACTTGGGGTGGCTCGACCGCCGCGACGACCCGGTCAACAACCTGCTCACCAACGCCTGGGCCAACGTCTCCAAGGACAATGGGCTCACCTTCGGTCACGACAAGGTGCAAACGGACGTCGCCACGAGCTGGTTCGTCCGGCGTGACGCTGCCCCCAACTTCGGCGATTACAACTCGAGCGAGCTCCTGGGGTTCAACGACTTCGTGATGACGTGGGCCGATGGCCGCTTCCCGGCCCAGAGCGCGCTCGATCCGACGCTCGTGTCCTTCCAGCGCCAAGCCACGCCGGATACGATCTTCACCATCGCCAACGGTCTCGGCGTGGGGACCGACAAGAACGTCAACCACTGACCACGCGCCGCAATTACTGAAGCCAGGCGGGGAGGCGTTCGGGCCTCCCCGCCTGTATTGCGTCCGGTCACACTCGTGGCGGGGTTCCCGCTTTAGACTCGTAGTCAATGGAAAAGATCCGCATCCTCGGGGGCAAGGCCCTGGAGGGCACGGTCCGCATCTCGGGAGCGAAGAACGCCTCCCTGCCGGACGTGTGCGCCTCGATCCTGACCGACCAGCCCCTCATCCTCGGCAACGTGCCCGAGGTGGGCGACATCCGCACGATGGGGCGCGTGCTCTCGGCCATGGGTGTCGAGACGGATATCCGCGTCGGCGGCGTCGTGGAGCTCAGGGCGGCAAAGCTCACGTCCGTCGAGGCCACCTACGACCTCGTCAAGACCATGCGTGCCTCCGTCCTCGTGCTGGGCCCGGTGCTGGCGCGCGAAGGGCGCGCCCGCGTCTCGCTGCCCGGGGGCTGCGCGATCGGAGACCGTCCGATCGACCTCCACCTGACCGCCCTCGAGAGGATGGGGGCCGAGATCGAGGTCGAGCACGGCTACGTCGAGGCGAAGGCCAAGCGGCTGCGCGGGGCGGAGATCAACTTCGACACCGTCACCGTCACCGGCACCGAGAACATCATGATGGCCGCTTCCCTGGCCGAGGGCGAGACGATCCTCCGCAACGCGGCCTGCGAGCCGGAGATCGCGGACCTCGCCGACCTCCTCGTCAAGATGGGAGCGCGCATCCAGGGCGCGGGCGGGTCCACCATCCGCATCGAGGGCGTGGATCGCCTCCACGGCGCCGAGCACACGGTGATCCCCGACCGCATCGAGACCGGCACCTTCGTGGCCGCGGTCGCCATGGCCGGGGGGGAGATCGAGATCCGCAACTGCCATCCGCCGCACCTGCGGTCGGTCCTCGACAAGTTCCGTGAGATCGGTGTCCGCATCGAAGAAGGGCCGGACAACCTGCGCGTGCGCGCCCCGCGCACGGTCAAGCCGTCCGACGTGACCACGAATCCCCATCCCGGCTTCCCCACGGACATGCAGGCGCAGTACATGGCCCTCATGACCATGGCCAACGGCGTCAGCACGATCACGGAATCGATCTTCGAGAACCGCTACATGCACGTGGCCGAGCTGCAGCGCATGGGCGCGAGCATCCGGGTCGACGGACGGGTGGCCCAGGTCAGGGGCCATACGCCGCTGAACGGGGCCCAGGTGATGGCCACCGACCTGCGCGCGTCCGCCTGCCTGGTGACGGCGGCCCTGGCCGCCAAGGGGGAGACGATCATCGACCGCGTCTACCACCTCGACCGCGGGTACTGGCGCATCGACGAGAAGCTGCGCGGCATCGGCGCGGACATCGAGCGGATCGACCGCGGCTCCGACTCCGGCCAGCGCGCGACCGACCACGCGCAGATCGCATAGGAGTCCGCCATCGTCACGGTGGGGCGAACTCCTAATGGGTCCCAGCGCGCCCATTAGGAGCGCGTCCCATCTGGCGAGGACGCGCTCCTGTATGATCCGCGTGTGACCGCGGCCGCCCTCCGCCGCCCGCTGCTGGCCTGGTACCGCCGTCATCGGCGTGACCTGCCCTGGCGGCGGACCTCCGACCCGTACGCGATCTGGGTGTCGGAGGTGATGCTGCAGCATACCACGGTGCGGGCCGTCCAGCCCTACTACGAGGCGTTCCTGGCCCGCTTCCCGGACGTTCACGCGCTCGCGGAAGCGCCGGAACAGGACGTCCTGGCCCGCTGGTCCGGCCTCGGCTACTACCATCGGGCCCGCAACCTGCATCAGGGCGCCCGCCACGTGGTGGACCGTCACGGGGGCGCGTTCCCGCGGACGCTCGAGGCCGCCCTCGGCGTCCCCGGCGTCGGGCTCTACACGGCGAGCGCGATCCTCTCGATCGCCTACGGCGCCGCCCTCCCCGTGGTGGACGGCAACGTACGACGCGTGCTTGCCCGAGTACACGCCCTGCGGGGGAAGAAGTGGGTGCGCGACGCGCCCTACTACAACCTGTCCGAAGAGCTGCTCGATCGGGATTCCCCCGGGGACTGGAACCAGGCCCTGATGGAGCTGGGGGCCACCGTCTGCCTGCCGCGCCGCCCGGCTTGCCCGGCCTGCCCCTGGCGCGACGACTGCCGCGCCCGCGCCGCCGGCATCCAAGAAGACCTGCCGGAAAGCCGGCGTCGGCGTGCGCCCGTGGACGTGACCGTCGCCGCCGTCGTGGTCGAGCGGCGCGGCCGTGTCCTCCTGGTCCGCCGCACCGAGGGAAGGCTCATGGGCCGCTTCTGGGAGGTTCCGCAGACCTCGCTCGAGGGCCGAGGCCTGGCCGACCTGGTGGAAGAGCTGCGGGCGCGCCACGGCCTGGAAGTGGAACCGGGCGCGCTCGTCGCGCGGGCGCGGCACGCCATCACCTTCCGGCGCATCCGCGTCGAGGCCTACGAGGGACGACTCCGCCGCGAGCCGCCGCGCGATCCCGAGCGCTTCATCTGGGCGGGACCGGACGAGCTGGCCTCCTTGCCCATGTCGTCCCTCACCCGCAAAGTGATCGCCGGCGCTTGCGCCCCCCAGATCCCGCTCGACCTGGGCGCGCGCTGATGGACCGCGTCCTGCGCATCCTCGTCCTCGCCGTCCTCGTCGGCGCCGGCGCCTGGGCCGTCCTGCGCTGGCCGCACCTCGACACCGTCGAGACGGGGCGGACTCCCGAATACCCCGACCTCAAGCCGCGGGACTATCCCGCCTCCGAGGCCGAGGTGAGCCGTGCGGTCAAGGCCACCCTCGACCGGTTGGGTTGGCAGTTCGTCGGCGCCGGCCGGGGTCCGGGCGGCAGCGAGGTCAAGGCAACGGCCCGCGGCCGCGTCCTGCCCACCGACCACGAAATCACCATCCGCATCCAGCGGCTGGGCGCGCGCACCCGCGTGAGCGTGGCCGCGCACAGCCGGTCGCTGCAATGGGATTTCGGCGAGGACGCACGGCTGATCGAGAAGTTCCTCCCCGCGCTCGATGAAGAAATCGGCCGACGACGGTAACCGGCGTCACCCCCGCCGCGACGCGGGCGGCCCGCGGGATTTCGTGTACACTCGGAAACCGTGTCGTGCCTGTTCTGCGAGATCGTGGCCGGCCGGATCCCCGCCCGTATTGCCTACCAGGACGACGCCATGCTCGCCTTCCACGACATCAACCCTCAGGGGCCCATCCACATCCTCGTCATCCCCAAACGGCACATCACGAGCGTGCTCGACCTGACCCCGGCCGACGACGAGCTGATGGGCAGCCTGGTGCGACGTGCCACCGCCCTCTCGCGCGCGGAGGGCCTGGCGGACCGCGGGTTCCGCCTGGTCTTCAACTATGGCGAGGACGCCGGCTACAGCGTTTACCACATCCACCTGCACCTGGTGGGCGGCCGCAAGCTGGGCTGGCCCCCGGGTTAGGCGAGAGGTCCCCGAGGTGAGTGAGCAGAGGGCTCCGGTCCCGGAGCCGTCCGAGATCGCCGGCCGCTACCAGGTCATCAAGAAGCTGGGCGCGGGTGCGTTCGGCACCGTCTACAAGGCCAAGGACAAGATCCTGGGCCGCATGGTGGCCATCAAGACCATCCGCCTCGAGGGCCTGGCCGCGGCCGGAACGAGCCTGGACGAGCTGATCAACCGCTTCAAGGTCGAGGCGCAGGTCTCCGCCCAGCTCAAGCACCCGAACATCGTCACCATCTACGACGTCGGCGAGAGCAGCGGCATGAGCTACCTCGCCATGGAGTTCATCGACGGCGTCGGCCTCGACCGCGTGATCGCGAGCGCGGGCCGTCTGCCCCTGGAGCGCGCGGCCAGCCTGGCCGCCCAGGTGGCGGACGCCCTCGATTTCGCGCACAAGAGCAACGTCGTTGACGGACTCCGGCGATCACCTCACCATGACGGGAAGCCTGCTCGGCACGCCTTCGTACATGAGCCCGGAGCAGGCGCGGGGCGCGGCCCTGGACGGGCGCAGCGACCTGTTCGCCGTCGGCGCCGTGCTCTACGAGATGCTGGCGGGCAAGAAGGCGTTTCGCGGCGACTCCATCACCGGCCTGATCTTCAAGATCATCACCGAGGAGCCGCCGCCGATCCGCGAGTTCGATCCTTCCTTCCCCGACGAGATCGTCCGCATCCTCGCCAAGTCGCTGGCCAAGACGCCGGAGATGCGGTACCAGACGGGCCGGGACCTGGCGGACGACCTCCTCGCCCTGACGCGGCCGGGGTCGACGCCGACGCTCCGCCAGGCGGAGCTGGCGACGGCGCCGGGGATGAAGCTCCCGGCGACGCCGCCGACCATCAACGCCCCCCCGACGCTGCAGGGCGCGCTGGAGACGTCGAACGTGGGACCGGCCACCGTGGTCTCGCGGGCAGCCGCTCCCTCGCCGCCGCGGCGCTCCCCCCCGCCTTCGCCCGCCGCGGCCGCGGCGCCGATGAAATCCAACACGGGGGTGCTGGTCGGCGTCGCGATCGGCGCGCTGGTCCTCCTCCTGGGCGTCGGGGCGGCCGGTTGGTACGTGCTCGGCCGGCGCGCGCAGCCCAGTGCCGTGGGCGGCATCAGCGGCACGGCGGGAGCGACGGCCGGAGTCGCGACCTCGACGGTTCCGCCCGCCTCCGTCGCGACCGCGCCCGCTCAGACCGCGCCCGCCGCGGTGCCGGAAGCGGCGGCCGGGCCACCCACGGGGACGACGAGCGACTCCGCCGGAAGCGCGGCATCCGGCGGCGGACGAGCAGCGCGAAGCGCAGGCGGGGCGCCGCCGTCGCGATCGGCCGGCGGCGCAGCCGCCGCCGGCCCCGGCGAGGTGGCACCGCCGCCGGCAGCGGTCGCGGAGCCCTCCGCGCGCGCGGCCGATTCGCGCTTCCGCTACCTCGACGAGGAAGCCGCCTCGGGAGACGGCCGGGAAGCCGGCAATCGTGCCGCGGATGCCTACAACACCCGGCAGGGCTGGCAGCGATCCGGCGGCTTCGGCACCAATCGCCGGTTCGCCCAGCGCGAGCGCAGCCCGCGCGACCTGGGAATGGGTGAGCGGCCCGCGGTGGCCACGCTGCGTCACGTCATGGACCGCGAAGAGGTCTACAAGAGGGCGACTGGCCGCTACGGCACGCTGGCGGAGATGGCGCGCTCCTCAGGCTTCGGACTCGACGTGGCCTACGCGGCGACTTCCTTCCAGCGGAAAGGATATCGCTTCGACCTGACGATCGAGGAGGACGGCTTCCGGATCACGGCCGTTCCCGCCAGTCCCGGCCCACGCTCGTTCGTGGGCGACGACACCGGCTACATCCGGACAGGACTCGAATAAGGCGAGTGCCGAAAGCAGCGAGGCGCCGATTCACTCGGCGCCGAGCGAGTTGGGGGGTAGCCGAAGGCGTAGGGGGGTGTATCCGTGGTGCCTACCCCCCTGCATTGTCTCAAAACCGTTCTGGCCGCGCTGCCATCAAATACCGGGCGACCGCCTTGAAGATGTCCTGCGCCTTGCGGACGTCGGCGGCCGTGAAGTCCGGTCCCGCCTCGGCCGCGTTCTCGCCCTTGCGGCTGATCTGGGCCACGCCGATCGCATCCTCGCCCTGCAGGATGGGCACCGTGATCATCTTCTGGATGGGGACGGCACGGTCGCGCAGCTTCACGCTCTCGAAGAACGCGACGTGCTTGACCATGGGTACGTTGTTCATGGCCTCGCCCGCCTTGCGGCCGAAGATGTTGACGGCGATGGAATCGCGCTTGGTGACGGGAATCGTGCCGAGATCCGCGAACTTGCGCGGGGCGACGAAGCGCAGATGGCGCGAGTCCGTGGTCAAGAGCAGGATCGCCACTTCGTCCATCTTGGCTCCGAAGGCCCCGGCGACGTACTTCACGACCCGCTCCGACATGTCCAGGAACAACTCGAGCGGTTTGTCCGTCCGCCCCTTGTTCTCGGCCATCGCTTGAAGGATGTCGAGCAGGTCTTTCATCCAGGTTGCTCTCCGTGGCTCCGCTTCAGGGCGAACGTTCGCGACACGCGAAACCGGGATTATATCAAGAGGACGCGGCGCCAACGCGCCGGTCCGACGGCCCGTGGAATAGACTTTCCTCCATGATTCGAATCTCGTCCGTTCTCGCGGTCTCCGCCCTCTTCGTGTCCGCCGCCACTGCCCAGGGCCGCCGGCCGGCGTCCCCCGCTCCGGGTCCGAGTCCGGCACCGCTGATCACGCCCGCGGCTTTGAAGACCCTCAAGGCGCGCGAGATCGGGCCCGCGGTGATGGGCGGGCGCGTCTCCGAGATCGCCTTCGATCCTGCCGATCCGCACACGTTCTACGTGGCGCTGGCGACGGGCGGGCTCATGAAGACCACGGACAGCGGCGGGAGCTTCAAGGGCGTGTTCGAGCAGGAGGCGGTCGCATCGACGGGCGCGGTGGCGGTCGCGCCCTCGAATCCGAAAGTGGTATGGCTCGGGACGGGCGAGGCGAACGATCGCAACAGCTCGGGATGGGGCAACGGCGTCTACCGGTCGACGGATGCGGGAGCCACCTGGACGCAGGCGGGCCTCGCGAGCAGCAAGGCCATCGCGCGCATCGTGGTGCACCCCACGCAGCCGGAGACGGCCTGGGTGGCGGCGGCGGGCGACCTCTGGACGCCGAGCAGCGAGCGCGGGGTCTACAAGACGACGGACGGCGGCCAGACGTGGAAGGCCGTGCTGGCCGCGCCCGCGCCTTACGGCGATCGCGTGGGCGGAGGCGATCTCGTCATCGACCCGTCGAATGCGCAGGTGCTCTACGCCGCCCTTTACGCGCGCCGCCGCACTCCCTGGTCGTTCACGGCCGGTCCGGCCGTGACGGACGGCAAGGACCTGGGGGGCATCTTCAAGACCACCGACGGTGGCACCAGCTGGCGCAAGCTCGGAGGCGGCCTCCCGGCGGGCAGTGGCCGCATCGGCCTGGCCGTGTATGCCAAGGACCCGAAGGTTGTCTACGCCATCGTGCAGAGCGAGGAGGCGGGCGGGACGATCGACGAGGTGCGCAGCCGCCGGGGCGGCGTCTTCCGCTCCGACGACGGCGGCGAGACCTGGACCCGTACGAGCCCGCTGGACCCGCGGCCCTTCTACTTCAGCCAGATCCGCGTGGATCCGGCCAACGACAAGCGCGTGTATGTCCTCGGCTTCGCCCTCCACGTCTCCGACGACGGCGGCCGCTCGTTCCGGGAGGACCTGTTCGAGAAGGTCCATCCCGACAACCATGCCCTTGCCATCGACCCGCGAGACCCCAAGCACCTGCTGCTGGGGACGGACGGCGGCCTGTACCAGAGCTACAAGGCGGGCGAAGGCTGGGAACATCTCAGCCGGATGGCCGCCGGCGAGTTCTATCGCATCAACGTCGACACCCAGACCCCCTATCGCATCTGCGGCGGCCTGCAGGACAACCAGAACTGGGTCGGTCCCAGCCGCACGAATACGAAGGACGGGATCGTCAACGCGGACTGGGTCTCGATGGGCGGCGGGGATGGGTTCTACTGCGTGTTCGACGCGAGCGACGCCGAGGTCGTCTACTCCGAGTCGCAGTCGGGCACCATCCAGCGCATGGACCTCCGGAGCGGACAGGTGAAGAACCTGCGGCCGGAGCCGGCGGAGGGCTCGTCGGCCTTCCGCTTCCACTGGAACACACCGCTCATCGGCAGCGGCCACGATCCGGACGTTCTCTATCTGGCCGGGAACCGCGTGTTCGAGCTGCGCGCGCGCGCCGAGCACTGGCGGGCCATCAGCCCCGACCTCTCGACGCAGGACCCCGCGAAGACCACCACCGTGGGCAGCGGGGCGGAGACCTTCGGGGTCGTCTACGCGCTGGCGGAATCACCGGTCGCGAAGGGGCTGCTGTGGGCGGGCACCGACGACGGGAAGCTGTGGGTGACGGAGAACGGGGGGGCGAACTGGACCGATCTGTCCGCGAACGTGCCCGCGCCCGCGCGCGGACAGTGGATCAACCGCATCGAGCCCGGCCATGCGGATGCCAAGGTCGCGTACCTGGCCGTCGATGCCCATCGGGCGGGTGAATATCGCCCGCTCGCGTACCGGACGAGCGACCTGGGGCGGACGTGGCAGGCGATCATCGGCGACCTGCGCGCCGACGGCCCGGTCAAGGTCGTACGCGAGGATCCCTCCAGCCCTCTTTTGCTGTATGCCGGCACGGAGTTCGGCCTCTTCGCGAGCTTCGACCGCGGCGCGCACTGAACCGCCTTCGGCGGACTCCCGACCGTGGCCGTCGACGACATCCTCGTGCACCCGCGCGATCACGACCTCGTCATCGCCACGCACGGCCGCAGCCTGTACATCCTCGACGATGCCGCGCCGCTGTCCCAGCTTTCGGCCGAGGTCGTGGCCAAGGACGCGCACCTCTTTGCCCCGCGGCCTGCCCTCGGCGGGCACCTGCTTCCCGGATTCGCGGACTGGGCGGGCACCACCGGCCTCTATCGCGGGACGAACCCTCCCGAGGGAGCGCTCCTCGCCTACTGGATCAAGGAAGACACCGGCGAGCCGGTGAAGATCGCGATCGAGGGGCCGGGCCAGAGGCCGGTCGCGAACCTGACCGGCTCGAGCCGCGCCGGCCTCAACCGCGTCACCTGGGACCTGATACCGACCAAGGACGTCCTCACCGAGTACGGCGGCGAAGGGAAGCTGCTCGTGGCCCCCGGCGAGTACAAGGTGACGTTGACGTACGGCAGGGCCAAGAGCGAGCAGCGGCTCAAGGTGGAGGTCCCTCCGGGAGTGGAGACCCGCTAGGGTCGTCTTCCGAGTCGAAGGCGAGGCCGCCGAGCCACCGCACCGCGGCCAGGGCCGGATGGCCGCGCACGAGGCCGCGGGCGCGCCGGGCCAGCTCCGCGTCCAATCCGCGCGCGGCGCCATCCACGGTGACGGGTCGCCAGAGGACTCCGAGCGCGTCGAGGAGCGGCGGGGCGCCGTAGAGAGGCCGCCCCCCCACCATCACCAGCGCCAGCGCGCGCCGATCGCCGGCCAGCCACGCCTCCATGGAATCGATCGCGACGAGATCGGCAGGCCGGCCCGCTTCCGTGCCGCCCGCGATCAAGCGCGCGACCTCCGCGCTGCCGCTCGTCGCCATCTCCACGAGATCGTCGTCGGCGACGACCCCGGTCGCGCGGGCGGCGGCCAGGTTCGAAAGGGGATCGCGCGCGCCGGAGACGGGGCTGTCGCTCCCCAAGCCGATCCTCACCCCGGCGGCGCGCAAGGCGGCGACGTCGGCGGTGGCGCCGTAGAGGTGGCGGTTCGCTTCCGGACACCACACCACGCAGGCCTTCGCGGCCGCGATCCGTTGCGCGTCGCCGTCGCCGAGCGCAATGGCGTGGATGATGACGGTGTTCTGGCGAAGCACGTTGGCCTGCTCCAGCGCGCGCAGCTCACGGCGGCACCGGTCATCCGTACCCTCGCCCGCATGGACCATCCACGGGATGCGGCGGTCGGTCGTCCGGTACGTGCGGCGGAGCGCGGGCGTGACACCGGGCGAATGCGCGAACTGGTAACGGGCGAGGACCCGCACCGGGAAGTCCGGGCGCGCGAGCGCACGATGGTAGGGACCATGGTGCGCGACCGCGGTCGCGCCGGCCAGGAGGTTCCGCAGGCCGCCGAGGAAGAGGCGATCCGGCAGGGGCACGGCCAGGGCGGCGGCCACCGCGAGGTCGTCGCGTCCGCAGCCGACGTCGGCCGCCCAGACATAGGCGCTCGGGTAGGGCGGGCGGCCGAGGGGCGGGAACGTGGAGAAGTCGAGATGATCATGCGCGTTCACCAGGCCGGGCAAGACGACACGGCCCGCGAGGTCTACGCCTCCCTCACTCTCGCCGGCAAGGCCACCGGCGGCCACGACGCGCCCTCCCTCGGTCACGACGTGACCGGCGGACAGCGTGCCGTCGCTCCACAGCCGAGCACCGCGCAGGACGCGGCGCGGGGCACGCTTCACCACGCCTTCCGTCGCCCTTCCAGCACCGTGTGATCACCGAGCTGGCGGAGTCCCGGCCAGCGCCGCACGGCGCGCTCGAGGGCGGCCAGCATGCCGAACGCCTGTGGGTGGTCAACCACCCATTGCTCGCGATCGGGGCCGGGCACGAGCACGCCGAGCGCATAGGCATCGGTCCACTCCATCCCGGGCCCCAGGGCAGCCCGAGCCTGGGCCAGCGTGGGATAGGACGGGGCCGGCGCAGCACGCCCGACGCGCGGCGTGCGGCCGCGCCGCGGATCGCCCATGCCGGTGAGCGTCCTCCGGATCACCGCCGGCAAAGGCCAGGGCCCGAGCAGGCTGATGACGACGGCGGCGCCCGGGCGGAGGACGGCCGCCAGCGCGGCCCCGGCTCGAGGAAGGTCGGCGCCGCCAAGCGCCCCGAAAGTCGAATACGCGCCGTCGAATGGGGACCCGGCGGCCTCCAGGTTTGAGGCGTCGACGGCGACCACCCGTACCCCGCGCGCGGCGAGCATCAGGGCATGCTCGCCCATGCCGCAACCCAGATCGAGCACGCGGTCTCCCCGCCGGAAGAGCGCCTCGAGCCGCGCCTGCACGACGTGGCGGAACAGGAGGCCGATCGGGTTCGCGGTCACGTGTGTTCGAGCGTCCTAGCCATCGCGCCGGCCGATCAGGATCGGAAACCGCGCGGTACGCCGGCCCCAGCGTGCGATCTCGACGAGATCGCGCGTGATCTCCCGCGCGCGGCCCGGCCAGCCGTGCACCGCGAGACGCCAGCCCGCGCCTTCGAACAGCGCCGGCAGCTCCGACCACCGGAGGTACCCCTGGCCGAACGGGACGGCGGCGAAGCCGTATCGGCGCGCGTGCTCTTCCGCGCGCTCGGCGACCATCGTCTCCCCATCGACCGCCCGCCGATAGACGGGCGAATCCAGGACGGCCACGAGGCCGCCGCGACGGGTCACGCGACGCATCTCGAGCAGCGTGCGCGCCGGCCGAGCCGCGTGATGCAGCACGCCGGCCGCGAGCACGAGGTCCATGCTCGCCGGCTCCAGCGGCAGCGCTTCCATGTCCGCCTCCGCGCGCGGCAGCTGCGACGGATCGTCGATGAGGGCGCGGGCGGCGAGGAGGCCGTCCTGCTCGTCGAGGTTGACGTCGACGGCGGCCACACGGTGGCCGTCGGCCAGCAAGCGCGCGGAGGCCCAGCCGCATCCCGCGCCCACGTCGAGCACGCGCCAGGGACCGCGGCCCAGCCGCTTCCGGGCGAGCGATCGCGCCCGCGCGAAATGTCGCGCGCGGCGCCGCCAGATCGCGGCGTGAGGGTGATCCGCC
The DNA here is from genome assembly GCA_003222295.1 of Acidobacteriota bacterium. Taxonomy (GTDB): domain Bacteria; phylum Acidobacteriota; class Vicinamibacteria; order Fen-336; family Fen-336; genus AA29. The sequence continues at coordinate 20,312 of QHVP01000328.1, forward strand.
GGGACGTCGGGCAGCCCGCGCTCGCCCTGCCACCCCTCCTCGCGCCGCACCCGCTGGTAGGCCTCGAGGGCGGGCTGCAACTCGCGCCGCCGCTCCTGGGTCAACAGTCGATGAACGCCCTGCTGCGTCGCGAACCAGCGGCCCTCCCGCGCGCAGATCAGGCCGTGAGCGTCTTCCTGAAGTGGCGCCGCGCAGTACGAGCAGCACCAGCCCGGCCACCGCGCCCGGTCCTCGTCCGCAGGATCGCGCGATCGACCTCGCCGCTGCGGCCTCGTCGAGATGGCCGTGCTCATTGGCGAACGCCCCAAGGCGGAGACTACGTCGGGGTGACGAAGGGGTCAACGACGGCCCTCGCTCCCGGACCTGGGCTCCGCGGGCCCGGGTTTATACTCCGCCCCATGTCCCCCGCCGTGGCCTGGCTCCTCACCGCGGCCGTCGTGTGGACGGCGGCCGCACTGGCCCTGAACTGGGGCCGGCTCTCCGGCCACCGTCGGCGGGGCGTGGCCCTCTTGACCAGCCTCGCCGGGATCGCGGCCCTGGTCGTCGCGCTCAGCGCCCACGGCCAGCGCGATACGCTCACGACCGGTCAGTTCCTGCTCGGTGGCGCCTACGTGACCGGCCACGCCTCCGCGTCCGCCAGCCTCCGCTACTACGTCGTGACCGCGGTCTGCCTGCTGCTCGGGACGGCGGGCCTGGCCGTGCCCGACGAAACGGCGGGACGGCTCCGCCGCCACTGGGTGGGCACCGCCATCGCCCTGAGCCTCGTCATCACCGCGCTGAGCTTCGCGCTCGAGAAGGTGGCGGCGCCGATGAGCTGGACTCACCCCGTCGGGATCACCTGGCTGGCGCCGGTGGTGGGAGCGATCTTCCTTCGCAATGCCAGGGACGAGGGCAAGGGGTTTCGCGCGGTGCTCGGCGGGCTGACCGCCTATGCGCTCGCTTCACGGGGCGCCGTGGCGCTCCTCAT
>QHVP01000332.1 GCA_003222295.1 Acidobacteriota bacterium
CGAGCGCTTCCGGGCGGCGCCCCAGCCTGGCCAGGACGGCGCAGTGCTCGGCCACCGTGGTCGGCTCCTCGGGACCGAGGACGAGCGCCTGCTCGATCTCCGCGAGCGCGTCGGCGTGACGGCCCTTCGCTTCCAGCGCGCGTCCGAGCAGCGCATGGGCGACCAGGAAGCTCGGATCCATCTCCACCGCGCTCCGGAAACGCGCGATGGCCTCGTCCGGGCGGCGCGCGTAGTAGAAGGGGCGTCCGGATGCCGTGCGGACGATCAGCGACAGCGGATCCAGCTCCCGCGCCCGCGCCACCTCGCTCAGCGCGGCCTCCGTGCGCCCGGTGGCGGTCAGCAGCTCCGCATACCACTGATGCGCCGTCGCCTGGCTCGGGTTGAGCTCGATCGACCTGAGGAAATCACGCTCCGCGCCCGCCCAGTCCCATTCGAACAGGAACCGCGCGTTCGCGCGCGAGGCGAGGGGCTCGGCCAGCGTGGGGTCGAGGTCGAGGGCCGCCTGTGCTTCCTCGCGCGCGCGCGGGAACGACGCGGCCGGGGTCAGCAGCCCATGCTGATGAAGGAGCACGTAGCAATCGGCCAGACCCGCATGCGGGAGCGCATAGCGCGGGTCCTTCGCCGCCGCCTCGCTGAAGAGCTCGATCGCCTGCTGCAGGGCCGGCGGGCTGCGCTTGTTCCAGAGATGACGGCCGCGCAGGTACATCTCGTGCGCCTCGACGTCGACCGGACGGACATCGGACAGGCGCTGCCGCTGCTGCGGCGTGAGCTGCAGGCGGATCTCGCCCGCGATGGCCGAGGTGACCTCCCGCTCGAGGGCGAGGACGTCGCGCAGCTCGCGCTCGTAGTTCTCGGCCCAGAGATGCGCCTGGGTGCGCGCGTCGATGAGCTGCGCGGTGATGCGGAGGCGGTCGCTCCCGCGCCGGACGCTGCCCTCGAGCACGTAATCCACGCCCAGCTCGCGGCCGATCTGGTCCACCGCGGCCTTCGTGCCCTTGTATTTCATGGCCGACGTGCGAGCGATGATCCCGAGCTGCTCCCGCGGCAGCCCCGCGAGCTGCGTGGTGAGCTCCTCGGTGACGCCGTCGCTCAGGAACTCCTCCTCCGGGTCGCCGGTGAGGTTGGCGAACGGAAGCACCACGAGCATCCGGTGGGCCACGGGGGCGCCGGGCGCTGAAGGCGGCCGCTCGAGATACGCGCTGGTCAGGACCAGGCCGATCGCCACCGCTGCAATCGTGATCGGCCACACGCGTCGCGGCGGTGAGGGGACGGACGGCGGCTCCGCCGGGGTCTCCGGCGGAGCGGGGAGGACGATCCCCGGTGACGCGGCGGGGCCGGGAAGTCCCGTGACAGGGGCGATGAACCGGTAGCCCCGCCGCGGGAGGGTCTCCACGAACCGAGGAGAGTCGGCGTCGTCTCCGAGGGCGGCCCGTACCTGATTGACGCAGAAGTTGAGGCCGCGATCGAAGTCGACGAAGGTCTCCTCGCCCCAGAGGTGCGCGCGCAGCTCTTCACGCGTGACGAGCGCGCCGGGGCGGCCCGCCAGCAGGGCCAGGACCTTCAACGGCTGCGGGGGCAAGCGCACGACGGACCCGGACCGGCGCAGCTCGCCGGTCGCGAGGTCCAGCTCGAATGCGCCGAACTGGAGCCGAGAGGCGGCGACGGTACCCATGTGCGGAAGGAAGGCGATTCTAGCACTCGTCTCGCGCGCCCCGAATTCCCGCCGGGTCAGCGGCTTCGCCGCCAACATCTTCCTAACCTCGTACTAGCGCGCTCACGTCTTGCCGCGCACGGCCGACGGCTTCAAGTTCCGTCCCGTGCGGCCGGAGTTCGTCCGAAGCCAGCCGGCGGCGGGAGGGTGTCATGAGTGACCTGCGGGATTGGCCGGGAGCTCGCGCGGCACGGGAGACGGCGGGCGCGCTGCGATGGCAGGACGACTTCCAGGCCCCGGGCGGGTTCGGATTCGCCTCGTTCCTGGACGTCCAGGGACGGCGCGCCTTCGCGGCGGGGACGATCGTGAACGAGGCGGGGAACCCGGATTTCATTCTGCGCGCCTACGACCTTCACCGCGGCGAGGTCCTGTGGTCCGAGGAGTACGACGCGGCAGGCGGTCCCGACCAGGCTTTGACTACCGCGGCCTCGGAGGACGGCGTCTTCATCGCCGGCCGAAGCGCGGCTCAGCCGGGGAACTTCGATTTCGTCGTCCGCGCGCACGACCCGGCGACGGCAGCCCTCCTCTGGGAAGACCGCTTCGACGCCACCGGCCGCAGGGATGCCGCCTTCTGGATCGCGGCCGACCAGGGCCGGGTGTTCGCGGTGGGCCAGGCCACCAACGCCGCGCGCAACTCCGATTTCCTCGTCCGCGCC
>QHVP01000330.1 GCA_003222295.1 Acidobacteriota bacterium
GGCGGCCAGGGCGTAGCACTCCAGGGCGGCCAGGACGAGGCCGCGGTCCCGTACCTCCTCGACCGCGCCGGGGTTCAGGAGGACGAGCAGCTCCGCCGTGCGCAGCGCGCGCTCATGATCGTCCGCCTTCAGGTAGATGGCCTTGAGGTTCCGTACCATCCGCGACAGCAGGGAGCGGGGCGGGCACGGCGCGAGCATGTCCGCCGCCACTCGAACCCGCCCGCCGTAGATGCGGTCGAGGCGGTCCTGGCAATCCTGCGGCGTCAGCACCGTCCCGCCGTGGAAGGGGTCCACCAGCGCGTCTCCGCCCGCCGCCGAGACCCGCACCACGAAGTGCCCGGGCAGCCCGACGCCGTGCACCTCCACGCCCGCGCGGCGCCCTACCGCGATGTAGACCGTGGAGAGGGAGATCGGGATTCCCGTGCGCCGGTCGAGCACGTCGTTGAGGAAGCTGTTGCGGGGGTCATAGTACTCCCGCGTGTTCCCGCGAAAGCCCTGCTCCTCGAAGAGCACGCGGTTGAGGCCGGCGACCGCCGCCTCCGCGGAGGCGCCGAGGCGGCCGCGCACGGTGTCCGCCATCATATCGAGCCGTTGCAGATAGAGATCAACCTCGAGCTGCGGATACTCGTCGCAGGCCACCAGGAGGGAGGCGCGCGCGAGGTCCACCTCGTCCTCGGGGCGGGCGACCATGTCGATGAGCTGGCGCCGGTGCGACTCCGTCACAACGAGGACCTCAGGGACGGGGGGATTATACCCGTACTGGACAGGGCCGCACGTTTGGGGCATAAGGCGTGTATGAGCCCGCTCCCTGGATCCACGCGCGCCTGGCCGGTCCTGATCCTCATCCTGGCCGGCGCCGCCGCCCTGGCCGCCGGCTGTAACGGGCACCCGGCCGCCCCCATCATCCCGACGGGCGGCGGCGGCACGCTGAAGGCGGAGATCAGCGCCTCCGCGAGCTCCGGCCGCGCTCCCCTCGAAATCACTTTCACCTCCAACGTTCACGGCGGCGATGGAGCATACCGCTACCAGTGGTCGTTCGGCGACGGGCGCACCTCCGCCGCCGCCAATCCCCGCGTGCAGTTCTTGAGCGGAGGGAGCTTCGACGTCCAGCTCCAGGTCTCGTCGGGCGACCAGACCGTCACCGCCGGTCCCCTGACCGTGCGCCTCGATTCGGACGTCCGGCTCTCCTGCGTCGCCGAGCCGGAGGAAGCCATCGCCCCCGCCGCCGTCTCCTTCCGCGCCGATCCCAGCGGCGGGACGGGAGCGTTCACCTACCGGTGGGATTTCGGGGACGGCACGTCCTCCACCGACCGCGCGCCCGTCCACACCTACGCGGCTCCCGGCGCCTACCGCGAGGTCCTTACCGTGACCAGCGGGGGATCGAGCGCGGTGTGCGCGCGCACCGTCACCCTCTACGGCGTATTCCGGCTGCTGAGCTGCAAGGCGACACCCACCGGCGGCCGTGCCGTCCAGTTCCACGCCACGCCCAGCTTCTGCCTCTTCGACGACTGCACGTACCAGTGGGATTTCGGGGGCAGTGGGAGCGGGCTGGGCGTGCACACCGCGCGCCCGCTCTTCACCTACGACGCCTCGGGCACCTATGCGGCGACCCTGAACGCCTCCACCGACGGCGGCCGGCAGGCGGCCGCTTGTCGGGTCACGGTGACGGCGCCCTAGTCGCCGACCCGCCGAATGTGCGCGCGAACCCATCCTCGAGGCTGAGGGGCGCGTAACCGCATTCCTGACCGAACTGGGAATGGTCCAGATCGGCGTCCTGGGTGAGGCCCAGCAGCGCATCGGGGCTGAAGAAGGATGGGGGCAGGACGAGGGCCAGCCCCGACGCCGCCACCCGGCACAGCGCGAGCGGGATGTGCAGGCGACGGCGCCTGAGGCCCTGGATGGTGGCGATCTGGTCGATGAGATCGCGCAAGCGCAGGACGGTGCCTCCGGAGACGTTGTAGGTCTTCCCTCCGGCGGCGGATGACCGCAGGGCCAGCTCCACGGCGTGGACCACGTCTTCGACGAAGACGGGCCGGCGGGACCGTACACCATCGTGAGCCGCAGGATGGTGTAGTCGAGTCCCGACTCCCGGACCAGGCGCTCGGCCTCCGCCTTGGACGACCCGTATGCGTTCTTCATGGCGTAGGCCGCGGAGACCGCGGAGAGATAGACGATCCGCGGAACCTTCCAGCGCTGCGCGAACGCGATCACGTTCGCGCTGCCGCGCACGTTGACCTCGTGCATGAGGTCCGGTGCCGCCGGCGGCATCACGGCGGCGGCATGGACGACCGCGGTCACTCCTTCCCTGTACGAGAGGAACGAGTCCAGGCGGGTGACGTCGCCCCGCACCATGTCCGCGGCGAAGTCGCTCGCCGGTGGCGGCAAGGCGGGCGCCGAGCCGCATCCCGATGTACCCGGTGGCGCCAGTCAGGAGAATCACGAGCCGCTGAGTATACTCCCGGCCCGGATATGACCTCGTCCACGACCGCGGATCCGCACGAGCATTCGGCGCGCCGCGCGCTCGTCGCATCGGTATTCCTGGTCTCGGCCGTGCTGCGCCTCGCCGCCGTCGATCGGCCGCTCAACATCGACGAGGCGCTCTGGATCCGGCGCGGCGGTGCCTTCGTGGCCGCGCTGGCGAGGGGCGACCTTTTCGCGACCTACACGCGACCTCATCCGGGCGTGACGACGATGTGGCTGGTGGGGCTTTCCGACGTGGGCGCGTGCGCCGTGGTTGGGCACGGGTCCTGGGAGTCGTGTGCGCAGCGGCTGGCCGCCGACCCCTTGCCCCCGCTGGCGGCTTATGTCGTCCCGCGCTGCGTACAGGCGGTGTTCACCGCGGCCCTCCTCGCCCTGATGGCGCTGCTCTCGGTGGAATGGCTCGGGCTGTGGCCGGCGGCGCTGGGCTGCGGGCTTCTCGCGCTCGAGCCGTTCTTCCTCGGCTACCAGCGTTTCATCACCACCGACGCCCTGGCCACGGACCTGGGCGCGGTGGCGGCACTCTGGTTCCTTCTCTACTTGCGCGAGGGCAACCGTCGCCGGCTCGCTCTCTCCGGTCTCGCCTTCGGGCTGGCGGTGGCGACGAAGCTGCCGGCGGTGTTGCTCGCCGTCCCCCTGCTCATCTCCGTCGTGGTGATGGAGAGCGGCGGCTGGCCGAGGTTCCCCGCGCGCGGCTTCCGGAGGCGCGCGCTGGAGCTGACGGTCTGGGCCGCCGTCGGCATGGCCGTCGTGGTGGCGATATGGCCTGTCCTGTGGGTGCGGCCGATCGGCATGTTGCGTCAACTCCAGGCGGACCTCGGGTCGGAGACCCAGGCGAACGCCTTCCGCTCGGACGACACGGGGTGCGCCTTCTATGTCCGCGCCCTGGCCTGGCGTTTCACGCCGCTGATGCAGGCGGGCGCCCTCATCTCTGCCGCCGCGCTCCTGTGGCCCGCCTGGCGGCGCCGCTCGCCCCGGCGGGCGGAACTCGAAGGGCTGGCCGGCCTCGTCCTGGTGCCGCTCGTGCTCCTGCGCCTGGCCGGCGAGGCCGGCGTGGACCGCTACCTGCTGCCCGTCGTACCGTTTCTCGCCCTGTTGGCCGGCGCGGGCTGGGATCAGGTCCGCGATCGTGTCGCCTCACGCTGGCCGAGGCCGCCGGCGGCCATCCTCGTCCCTGCCGCCGTCGTCGTGGGGCAGTTGGCGATGCTCCTGCCACATCTTCCGGAGGGCATCACGTTCTACAACCCGCTGCTGGGCGGCCCGGCCGCGGCCGGTCACGCCCTCGCGATGGGGCAGGGGGAAGGACTGGAGCGCGCGGCCTGGTACCTCAACGCCGAGCCCGGCGCCGCATCCCGGGTGGCGGCGGTGCCCGGTTTCGAGTCCGCTTTCGCGCCCTACTTCCGCGGCCGCACGATCGAGGTCTCACCGGCTTCACTTGACGCGTGGGTGGCCGCGGATCGCGTGGTCCTCTATATCCGGCAGATGCAGACGGGGTGGCCGGATGCCACCCTGGTGGCGTACGTCGCGTCCCAGCAGCGGCCGCTCTACACCGTCCGCCGGCACGGGTTGGACTACGCGCGCGTCTTTGCCGGGCCGATCGTGGTGCCCGCGGAGCTGCGCGAGGCCGCCCCGCCACGGGCCGTGCCGTAGGCGGCGGCTCCGCGCTACGTCGCGGCAAGCGGGGCCGTGCCCGCGGAGGCCGTGACCGCGGGAAACTCGAAGCGTTCCTCCGCGGCCTGACGCGCGGCGGCCTGCACCAGGCCCTCCACGTCGAGGACCGACTCCGCGCGCTGGACCTCCTCGAGGGTGGCGGCGGTCGCCGGGCTCCTGGGCACGAAGAGCTGGCAGCAATCCTGGTCGGGCAGGGTGCTCACCTCGAACGTTCCGATGCGGCGAGCCTGCAGGGTGATCTCCTCCTTGTCCATGCCGACCAGGGGCCGCAGGACCAGGCCGCGCGCGACCTCGCCGATCACGGTCATGTTGTCGAGGGTCTGCGAGGCCACCTGGCCGAGGCTCTCGCCCGTGACCAGGGCCCGCGCGCGGTGGCGCGCGGCCAGCACTTCGGCGATGCGAACCATGAACCGGCGATACAGGACCACGCGCAGGGGGGCGGGGCAGGCGGCGACGATCGTCTGCTGGACCTCGCCGAACGGCACGAGGAGGAGGCGTGTGCGGAGCTGGTAGCGCGTCAGGATCCGCGCGAGATCCGTCACCTTGTCGATGGTGGTGCGGTCCTGGAGGGGGAAGGCGTGGAAGTGGATGGGGAGGACCGTGCAGCCGCGCTTCATCATGCGCCAGGCCGCCACCGGCGAATCGATGCCGCCGGACATCAGCGCGGCCACGCGGCCCGAGGTGCCCACG
>QHVP01000331.1:0-9294 GCA_003222295.1 Acidobacteriota bacterium
GCTCCAGTGCCTCGTCGGCCCGAGCCGAGGACATGAGCCGAGGACTACGGTCGCGGCTTGGCTTTTACCTTGCGCGGCCGCCCGCTGGCGGTCCGTGACGCGTTCTTGCCGTGCGGCGTCGCCTGCGGGCCGCGCGGCTCTTCGAGCCGGCCGTGGCTCACCGCGTTGCCCGAGGCGCGGGCCGGCCGCGCGTGGCCGCCCTGCGCGCGCTCCTCGAGCACGCCCTTGATGAGCAGCGGCCACACCGTCGTCGCGTCCGCGTAGACCTCGGCGAAGCGGCCGCCCTCCGACTCGGGTACGAACTTGCCCCACGACACGCCTTCCGAATACGTGCAACCGGACAGCCCGCCCCAGTGCGTAGGCTCCGGGCAGATGCGCACCGCGTACTGGTAGCGCGGCGGGCGCAGGTCGATGCCGAGCCGATGGTCCATGATGTCGACGTAGGGCCCGACCTCCTGCGCCCAGTTCCGCGGCACGCCCCCGCCGATGGTGAAGATGCCCAGCCGCTTCGCGCCCAGGGCGAAGCGGGCGAAGCTGTTGAGGTCGAGGTAGGGGTTGTACTGGGGGATGGCGGTGAAGAGGTCCATCGGGTCCTTCGTCCCCGCCGCCTGCGCACGCTTCATCGACCAGGTCGAGACGTCGAGGCCCAGCTCGGAATCGGTGAAGGCGGGCACGTAGACGGGCACGCCCTTTTCGTACGCGCTGCGCAGCACGCCCGATCCCCGCTCGTCGTCGGAGAGGACCTTGCCCAGGGCGCGGCACACGATCTCGCTCGAGAGCACCTGCTCGCCCAGGGCGTCGAGGGCGCGCCTCGAGAATTCCTCGACGTAGTTGAGGTTGGCCTCCATCTCCAGGGTGTCGTACACGCGGTTGTAGCCCTTCTCGAACAGCTCCTCGTCCGACACCCTCGGGTCGTGGCGGTAGTGGACGAGCCCGACCGCTTCGGACAGGCCGTGCGCCATCAGCGCGCCCGTGGACACGATGGCCTGCACCATGCCTTCGTCGATCATCTTGGAGATGACCTTGCCCATCTTGGCGATGGTCATGGCGCCGGACAGGGTCATCACGACCTTGCAGTCCTCGTCCTCGACCATGGCCAGCATCACCTCGAAGGCCTCGCCCAGGCTGCGGCCGCTGAAGGCGGTGCGCGACATGCCGCGGAGGAGGTCGGCGAAGGACGTCACCCGATCGAGGTCGAGGCTCTCGAGCGCGACCAGGCCGTCGTGGCGGCCGTCGTGGAATTCGCGGGAGTCGGTCATGGCAGTGGTGATCGTATCTCAGCGCGGTGTGGCGTGGACTGGTGATGCGCCCGCTTCGCAGATCGAGATGGCGAGTCCGCCGAGCATCCAGACCGGTCATCCGTCCTGGGACGGATAGGTGTCGGGCGCACGACCGCCGACCTGGCCAAAGACCAGCACCGCTTCATATTGATTGTGGCGCCGGCACCGGAGGGAGATGTTCTCGGCCGTCGCGGGGCCGCCGAGCGCATAGGGTTGCACATGGTGGAACTCCAGGAACGCACGCTCGGTGCAGCGGTGCCCATCCGCCGACACGAACGCACATTGGCCACCGTCGCGACTCCAGACGGTACGCTTCTCCTTCCGCGCGACATCGCGTGACGAAGACGACTTATCCGTCCCGGGACGGATAGAGCGAGCGTTTTGCGGGTTCGTCGACCCACCCACCTTGGCGCGCTCGACCTTCTCGAGCAGCAACGCGAGCGCCCGCTCGACGATTACTCCCGCGTCGCCGTCCGGGATCTCGCGGCGGAGGAGCGCCTGCAGCCGCCGAAGCCGGTCATGGCTCTCCTCGCCGATCGTGAACTGGACGCGGTAGCGCTCCGGCGCGGTGTTCTCGATGATCGGACGGCGTGTCGGAGGGTGCGGCGTTGGACCGACGACAGGTCGCAGATCGGAGACATCGGTTGCGGCCGACACCGCTGTTTCTGCCGCGCGTGGCGTAGCGGCGACTGGCACCGGGTCCAACGCCAGCGTTCGTACAGGCGTCGGTACCTTCCGGACCGACGTCGCGACGTCTGGCCGCGGCGCCAGCTCCGCCACCAGCGCCTCGATCTTGCGCCGGCTCCGACCACCAGCTCTCGCCAGGATGTCCTGATGATTCTCAGGAGTGAGGTGCCGATGGAGCAGCCGGACGGATGTGAGTGACATCGCGCCGCAGGCGAGCAACTCGAGGATCACCGGAAAGCGCCGGCACGCGCGCGCCGCGATGATGCGGTTGCATGCCGCATCTTCGGAGAGGCAAAGCGCCTCCGTGCAGTAGTTGAAGAGTGACCCGAACCCGTGCGCGGCGTAGAGGGAGGGCCGTTCATCGAGCGCGGCCAGGTGGGCTACGAGCTCGGCCGACGCCTCGCGCTCCTTGCCGGCCAGCGTCGCAATGCGGTCGAGAAGATCGTGATCGGACAGTGACGATGCGACAGCGAGCATGTTCGTATTCATGCCCTCTGTGTATCACGGTGTTTTGGGGAGGCAGCGCGAGCGCTCTATTCGCGCCAGGAGCATCGCGCAGCCATCCGGTGCACGCGCGCGGCACGCACCGCGCGCGGACCGCAGAGAGGGGCGCAGATGCATTCCAGCAGCGGTTCTGCGCGTGACCGCACAGGGCTGTGAGTCGTGCGCTCGGAAACGCGGGTCCGAAACTCTGGACCCGGGAAAATAAATTGATCGCGGGGCGCGCGCTATACCTCGCGCGCGCGAACCGTGCACGCGCGGGTCACTGCGCGCTGCCACTACAATGCCCGCATGCGCATCGCCGAGCTGCGATCCCGACTCGACGACCTCTACGCGCACTACGACCATCGCTTCGTCGATCCCGACCCGCTGCAGTACGTCCGCCAGCAGACGAGCGATGCGGACCGTGAGGTGGTCGGCCTGATCGCCTCCGCTCTCGCCTACGGCAACGTCAAGCAGATCAAGCGCAGCATCGCGCGCGTGATCGAGATGCTCGGTGACCGTCCCGCGGAGACGATCGACCGTCTCCGCCCGGCCGAAGCGAAGGCTGCCCTCCGTGGGTTCAAGCACCGGTTCAACGACGGACGCGACGTCGCCTGTCTGCTCTTCTTCCTGAAGCAGATGCGCGCGCAGGCGGGATCGGTCGAGTCCTTCTTCCTGCGCGGCCACGCCCCGGCCTCGCCGGAGATCGCGGAGGCGCTCACCTCGTTCTCCGAGCGGACGCTGGCCCTCGATCACGGCGGCCTTTACCCAGGGCGCCGGCTGCCCTCCTCCGCGGGAGTGCGCTTCTTCTTTCCCTCTCCGCGCGACGGCAGCGCCTGCAAGCGGCTCAACCTCTACCTGCGCTGGATGGTGCGGCGCGACGGCGTCGACCTCGGCGTGTGGAAGGGCGTCGATCCCGCCCGCCTCGTGATCCCGCTCGACGCGCACATCTATACGATCGCGCGCCGCGTCGGCCTCACCCGGTATCGCTCGCCGGGTTGGCCCATGGCCCTCGACATCACGCGCCGCCTGCGCCGCCTCGACCCGCGCGACCCGGTCAAATACGACTTCGCGTTCCATCGTATGGGCCTGTGGAAGCGCGAAGCGGAGATCGCGTCACTGCGGCGGCGCTAGCGCGCCACTCCCGCGTGTCACGACCACACCATCTCCAATCTGTTGGACTGGGCCGCATGCTAGTCTCGCGTCAAGGTCCCTCCTCGCACGAAGGAGCTCCAGAGATGATCGCGATCACTCGACTGCGGCCGAGCCTGGCCGCGCTCGCGGCGGTGGCCATGGCGACGGCGGCCGCGGCCCAGGACACGGCCTCCGCGACCAAGCGTCCGCTGAGCGCGCTGCCCTACACGCCCAGCCTCGACGTGACGGCCATGGATCGCACGATCGATCCGTGCGTGGACTTCTTCAAGTACTCCTGCGGCGGCTGGAACCGCAAGAACCCGATCCCGGCCGATCAGGCGCGCTGGGACGTGTACGGCAAGCTCACCGACGACAACGCGCAGTATCTCTGGGGCCTGCTCGAGGAGGCGGCGAAGCCCGCGCCCGGCCGCGACGCGGCCACCCAGAAGATCGGCGACTACTTCGCCTCCTGCATGGACGAGCCGGCCATCGAGAAGGCCGGCGCCGCGCCCCTCGAGAGCGACCTCGCCGCCATCGACGCGCTGGCCGCGAAGGACGGCCTGCCCTCCCTCCTCGGCCGTCTCCATCTCGGGATGGACACCTCGGGCATGCTCTTCGGCTTCGGGTCCGAGCAGGACTTCAAGAACGCCTCCCAGGTGATCGGCTTCGCGACCGCGGGCGGCCTCGGCCTGCCCGACCGCGACTACTACACGAAGGACGACGCGAAGTCGCAGGAGACCCGCCAGCGCTACGTCGAGCACGTCGCGAAGATCCTGAGGCTGCTCGGCGAGGCGGAGGCGGCGGCGAAGAAGGACGCGGACACGGTGATGCGGATCGAGACGGGCCTGGCCCGGGCCTCGCTCACCCGCGTCGACCGCCGCGATCCCTACAAGATCTACCACCGCATGCATCGCGCCGAGATGCAGGCGCTGACGCCCTCCTTCCGCTGGGACGGGTACCTGCGCGCCATCGGCCAGCCCGCGCTCGACGACGTCAACGTGACGGAGCCCGAGTTCTACAAGCAGGTCGAGAAGACGCTCGCGGGCGAGAGCCTGGACGACCTCAAGACCTACCTCCGCTGGCAGCTCGCCCACAACCGCGCGCGCTACCTCTCGTCGCCGTTCGTGAACGAGAGCTTCGACTTCTTCAGCGCCTACCTCCGCGGGGTGAAGGAGCAGCAGCCGCGCTGGAAGCGCTGTGTGAGCTGGGTGGACCGGGACCTGGGGGAGGCGCTGGGGCAGGTGTTCGTGCGCAAGGCGTTCCCGCCGGACCGCAAGGCCTCGACGGTCGAGATGGTGCGGCAGATCGAAGCCGCGATGGAGCAGCGGATCAAGGACCTGCCCTGGATGGGAGCCGCCACCAAGGAACAGGCCCTGGCCAAGCTGCACGGGATGGCGAACAAGATCGGGTATCCCGACAAGTGGCGCGACTACGCGGCCCTGGAGGTCCGCCGCGGCGACTTCATGGGCGACGTCGACCGGGCCGTGCGCTTCGAATCACGGCGGCAGCTCGACAAGATCGGCAAGCCGGTGGACAAGGGCGAGTGGGGGATGACGCCACCCACCGTGAACGCGTACTACAACGCGCTGATGAACGACATGAACTTCCCGGCCGGAGTGCTCCTCCCGCCGCTCTACGACCCGACCATCGACGCCGCCCCCAACTACGGCAACACGGGAACGACGATCGGGCACGAGCTCACTCACGGCTTCGACGACGAGGGCCGCCAGTTCGATGCCCAGGGCAACCTGCGCGACTGGTGGACGCCGCAGGACGCGGCCGAGTTCGAGAAGCGGGCGGCCTGCGTCGCCGACCAGTACGCGCAGTACACCGTCATCGACGACATCAAGCTCAACAGCAAGCTCACGCTGGGCGAGGACGTCGCCGACCTCGGGGGCACCATCCTCGCCCTGCGGGCCTGGCGCAACGCCACCGCCAAGGAGCGGCTGGCTCCCGTCGAGGGCCTCACCCCCGACCAGCGCTTCTTCGTCGGGTTCGCGCAATGGGCCTGCGGCGACGAGCGGCCGGAGAGCAAGCGCGTCAACGCCATCACCAACCCGCACTCGCCGCTGGAGTACCGCATCAACGGCGTGGTGGTGAACATCCCCGAGTTCGCGACGGCGTTCTCCTGCAAGCCCGGCCAGCCGATGGTCAAGGACGCGGACAAGGTCTGCCGCGTCTGGTGATGACCCCTTGGATCGCGCCGCGCCGGGAGGCCTGACGGACGTCGTAGCGCGTCACGTCTTCGTCACCGGCGGCACCGGGTACCTCGGCCGCCGCCTGATCCCGCGGCTGCTCGCGCGGGGACACCGCGTCCGGGCGCTGGCGCGGCCGGGCTCGGAGGACCGGCTGCCCAGCGGGTGCGACGTCGTGAAGGGCAATGCACTCGAGGCCTCGACCTTCGCATCCTCCGTCGCCCCCGCCGACACGTTCGTCCAGCTCGTGGGCACGCCGCACCCCAGCCCCGCCAAGGCCAAGGAGTTCGTGGCCGTGGACCTCGCGTCCATCCACGCCTCCACCGCCGCGGCCGCGAGCGCGGGCATCGGCCACTTCGTGTACGTGAGCGTCGCGCACCCCGCGCCGGTGATGAAGGCCTACATCGCGGTGCGCGCGGAAGGGGAAGCCCTCCTGGCCGCGGCCGGCTTGCGCGCGACGATCCTGCGCCCCTGGTACGTGCTCGGGCCCGGCCATCGCTGGGCGTACGCGCTGGCGCCGCTGTACTGGATGGCGGAGCGGGTCCCTTCGACGCGGGAGACGGCGCGACGGCTGGGCCTGGTCAGGCTGGGGCAGATGGTGGCGGCGCTCGTGCACGCGGTCGAGCACCCGCCCGACGCCACGCGGATCGCCGGCGTGCCCGAGATCCGCCGCGGTCAGTGGTGAGTCGGCGTCAGATCCCCGGAGCCAGCAGCACCACGGAGTAGCCCACCGCCGCGCGCGCGCCCGGGTTGCGATACGAATGCCGCTGATCACCGCGGAACACCACCACGTCACCCGGCGACAGGCGCGACTCCTCGCCCCCCACCGCCAGCTGGATCTCGCCGGACTCGCAGGTGAGGTATTCGCGCGTGCCCGGCATGTGGGGCACGCCGGGGATGCGCCCCCCGGCCGGGATCTCCATGCGATCGATCACCACGCCCGGGATGGGATCGGGCAGCAGCTTGCGGATGACGCCGTCTCCCTGCTTGTGGGTCTCCAGGGCCCGGCGCGGATAGTGCCGCGAGGTCGCGCGCGGCGCGGAGGTCAGCTCCTCCAGCGGCACCTGCAGGGCGAGCGCGACCTTGTGCAGCACGGAGAGGGTGGGATTCGCGCTGCCGGACTCGAGGTGGCCCCAGGTGGCGCGCGGCACCGCGGAGAGCTTCGCCATCTGCTCCTGGGTCAAGCCCCGCGACTCCCGGAGCTGCCGGATGTTGGCGGCCAGGCGGACGGCCAGGGGATCGCTCATGCCCAGAGGATAGCGGTCTGCCAATGCATTGGCAATTTTGTTCAGATACTGGAGGGGCGGCCGTACTCTCCTGGTGAGGAGGACGGAATGCAGATCGAGGGACGTTCGGCGCTCATCACCGGGGGCAGCCGGGGCCTGGGGGCGGCGCTGGGACGCGCGCTGGCGCGGGAGGGCGCGCGAGTGGTGCTGGTGGCGCGGGGAGGGGAGGAGCTGGCGCGCGTGGTAGGCGAGATCCGGGCCGAGGGGGGCGACGCGCACGGCTTTGCCGCGGACGTGGGCGCGAAGGAAGACATCCATCGCATCGCGGGCGCGGCCTCCGCCCTGGCCGGCCCCATCGACCTCCTCGTCCACAACGCGAGCACGCTGGGACCGACGCCGCTCCGCCTCCTGCTCGACACGGAGTGCGAAGACCTCGGCCAGGTCCTCGACGTCAACCTGCTCGGGCCCTTCCGCCTCACGCGCGCGCTCGCGGGCGGGATGGTCCTGCGCGGCCGCGGCCTCGTCCTGCAGGTGACGTCGGACGCGTCCGTGAACGGCTATCCGGCCTGGGGAGCCTACGGTGTCTCCAAGGCGGCCCTCGACCAGCTCGGCCGCATCTGGGCCGCGGAGCTGGAAGGAACGGGCGTGCGCGTGCTGACCGTCGATCCGGGCGAGATGCGCACGGCCATGCACGCGGCCGCGATGCCGGATGCGGATCCGGCCACGCTCGCGGATCCCGCGGTCGTGGCGCGCCGGCTGGTGGCGATCATCCGCGCCGCGGAGGCGATCCCGACGGGCACGCGCCTGGAGGCCTCGAACTGGACACCGCCGCGCTGGCAGCCGATGGCGGTGGGCGCGGCCTTTCCGAGGGGGCGCGGGTGAAGACGGCGGCCTGGCCGCGAGAGGAAGCGGAGGCGGAGCGAATGCTCGTCGTCGATCCGGCGGCGGGGGCGATGGCGGACTTCGCGGTGCGCGACCTGCCCTCGCGCTTGCGGGCGGGCGACCTCCTGGTCGTGAACGACGCGGCGACCCTCCCCGCGAGCCTGGAGGGGCACGACACGGAGGGCGCGCCCGTCGAGGTGCGTCTTGTAGGCCCGGCCGAAGAGGGGACGTGGACGGCGGCCGTGCTGGGCGCGGGCAACTGGCGCTGGCGGACGGAGGACCGGCCCGCGCCGCCGCCGCTGCCGGCGGGGTCGACGCTCGCGTTCGGCTGCGCGCACGGCGACGGCGCGCCCGCACTGCGCGCGACCGTGGTCGCCGTCTCCGCCGTCTCGCCGCGCCTTGTCCGCCTCGCCTTCGACCGTCGAGGGGACGACCTCTGGTCCGCGGTGTATCGCCGCGGGAAACCCGTCCAGTACTCGTACGTGCGTGCGCCGCTGGCCCTCTGGCACGTGCAGACCGCCTATGCCTCGCGGCCCTGGGCCGCGGAGGCGCCTTCCGCGGGCCGGCCGCTCACCTGGCGCGTGCTCCTCGAGGCGCGGCGGCGCGGCATCGCCCTGGCCGCGGTCACGCACGCGGCCGGCCTCTCCTCGACGGGCGAGCCCGCGCTGGACGCGGCGCTCCCGCTCCCCGAGCGTTTCGACGTTCCCGCGGAGACGGTGGCCGCGGTGACGCGAGCGCGTGCCGCGCGAGGCCGCGTGGTCGCGGTCGGCACCACCGTCGTCCGCGCGCTGGAGGGTGCCGCGGACGCGGGCGGAGGCCGCCTGCTCGCCGGCGAGGGACGCACGAGCCTGCGCGTCGATCGCCATTTCCAGCCGCGCGTGGTCGACGGCGTGCTGACGGGCGTGCACCAGCCCGGGGAGAGCCACTTCGACCTGCTGCAGGCCTTTGCGCCGGAGCCGCTCCTGCGGCGGGCCCTCGCTCACGCCGAGCATGAGGGCTACCTCGCCCACGAGTTCGGCGACTCCTGCCTCATCCTGCCGCGCTCCTTGTCTCGAGGACAAGCAGCATAAACTACCCGGTCATGAGCCAGAGCGTCCCGCCCGCGGGCGAAGCGCCGGACGTCGTGCAGATCATGAAGGAGATCCGCGAGTCCATCCAGCGCAAGCGCGCCCAGGGCATCTACACGGACGAGGAAGTCGAGTCCCTGACCAGCCTGCGCCTGCGCGCCTACGGCGAGGAGGCGCGCATCGACGGCAAGCTCCTGGAGAGGCTCCTCGGCCCGACCCACGACTGGAACATCGCCACCGACTACCTGATCCGCACCCAGCGGACGGGGGCCTCGGCGCGCGCGCTGCTCCTGGCCAAGAAGCTGGTCCGTCCGTTCGTGCGCCTCTACACGGACCACCT
>QHVP01000331.1:9328-10970 GCA_003222295.1 Acidobacteriota bacterium
AAGTGGAGCTGCAGGCGGTGCGGCACCGCCTTCAGGTGCTCGAGGGTGGGAACGCGGAGGGGCCGCCGATCGAATGACACACGGCTACCGATCTGACCACCACATTCCTCCATCGCCGGCCATGGGGGGATTGTTGGAGGGGGCGTTGTGGGTGGGGGGTCGATAATGAAAATCGGCCTCGTCGTCCAGCGCTACGGCGAGGAGGTGATCGGGGGAGCGGAGCTGCACGCCCGCTGGATCGCCCAGCGCCTGGCCGAGCGTCACCAGGTGGAGGTGCTCACCACCTGCGCGGTGGACTACCTCTCGTGGGAGAACAAGTACGAGCCGGGGCTGGCCACGGTCGGCGGGCTGCCCGTGCGCCGGTTCGAGGTGTCGCGCCGGCGCACGGCCGAGGGCTTCGACGAGCTGAGCTCGAAGGTCCACTTCTTCGAGCACACGGACGACGAGGAACGGCTTTGGATCGAGGAGCACGGCCCGGTCACTCCCGGGCTCATCGAGCACCTGCGCGCGCATCACGGCGGCTACGACGCCTTCATCTTCTTTTCGTATCGGTACTGGACGACCTATCACGGCCTGCAGGTCGCGCCCGCGAAGAGCATCCTGGTCCCCACCGCCGAGGATGACGGCGCCGTGCGGCTGCGCGTGTTCAAGCCCTTCTTCCGCCAGCCCGGCGCCTTCGCCTTCAATTCCGTCGAGGAGCGGGAGCTGCTGCTCAAGATGGCGGGCGCGGATGCGCTGCCCGGCGAGGTCGTCGGCGTCGGCATCGAGGACTCCACGGTCGTGTCCGCGGACGAGATCCGCCGCCGGCTCGACGTGCTCGGCGACTACATCGTGTACGTGGGCCGCATCGAGCGCGAGAAGGGCTGCTCGCGCCTCTTCGAGGACTTCCTCCGCTACGTGCAGGAACGGGCGCCGCATCTGAGCCTCGTGCTGGTGGGGAAGGCGGTGCTGCCCATCCCCGTGCACACGAACGTGACTCATCTCGGGATCCTGTCCGACGCGGAGAAGCTCTCCGTGATCGGCGCCAGCCGCCTGCTCGTTCATCCGAGCGCGTTCGAGAGCCTCTCCATGGCCCTGCTCGAGGCCTGGAAGATGGAGCGGCCCGCGCTCGTCAACGGCCGCTGCGCGGTGATGCGCGGCCAGGTCCAGCGCGCCCGCGGCGGCCTCTACTACTCCTCCTACGAGGAGTTCGCGGAGACGCTGGGCTGGCTGCTCTCCCATCCCCGCGAGGCGGACGCCCTGGGCCGGGCCGGACGGGCGTACTACGAAGCGAACTACTCCTGGCCCGTGATCATGGCCAAGTACGAGCGCCTCCTCGCCTCCGTGCATGGCCGCTGACGCGGAGCCGCGACTGCGCCTCTGCTTCGTCATCCAGCGCTTCGGCGTCGAGGTGGCGGGCGGCTCCGAGCTGCACTGCCGCTGGCTGGCCGGCCGCCTGTCCCGGCGGCACGACGTGAGGGTGGTGACCACGTGCGCGCTCGACTACCTCGAATGGCGCAACCATTACCCGCCGGGCGCGGACCGCGTCGACGACCTCGCGGTCACGCGGCATCTGGTCAAGCGGCCGCGCGACGAGCATCGGTTCGCGCTCATCTCGGACCTCGTGTTCCACGACGAGCATTCGCTCGACGACGAGCGGCAG
>QHVP01000334.1 GCA_003222295.1 Acidobacteriota bacterium
TCGACCTCGTGCGTTACGCGGACAGCGCCGGCTACCACAGCGACAACCCGCGCACGGTCTGGCCCTACCGCGATTACGTGATCGGCGCCTTCAACCGGAACCTTCCCTTCGACCAGTTCACGGCCGTGCAGCTCGCGGGCGACCTCCTCCCGGATGCCTCGCCGGAGCAGCGGATCGCCTCCGGCTACAATCGGCTCCTGCAGACCACCGAGGAGGGCGGGGCCCAGCCCAAGGAGTACCGGGCCATCTACCTCGCCGACCGCGTGCGCAACGCCTCGGCCGTATGGCTGGGGGCGACGCTCGGCTGCGCGCAGTGCCACGACCACAAGTTCGATCCCTATCTCGCCCGGGACTTCTACAGCTTCGCCGCGTTCTTCGCGGACGTGAAGGAGAAGGCCGTGGGCCGGCGGGACCCGGATTACCTTCCGAGCGAGAGCCAGCGGCCGTTGCTGGAGTCGGTCGAGGCCGAGATCGAGCGGCTGGGCAAGGAGCTGGAGAAGACCACACCCGAGCTCGAAGCCGCGCAGAAGGTCTGGGAGAAGTCACTCGCCGGCCGGCGCGCGTACGCTTGGACCGCCCTCGAGCCCGTCGAAGCCTCCTCCGCTCACGGCACGCGCGTGCTGATCCAGGGCAACGACTTCTCGCTCATCGCCACCACCTCCGCCGGACCGAAGCCGCCCCGCGAGACCTACACCGTCCGCCTCAAGACCGCGCTCAAGGCGATGACCGCGTTCCGCCTCGACGCCCTCACCTTCGACGAGCTGCCGAGGGGCGGACCGGGACGCGATGCGCAGGGCGGCTTCGTCGTCTCCGAGATGGTGATCACGGACGCCGCCGGACGGAGCATCCCGCTGCGCCATGCCACGGCTTCGACCCCGCTCGCGGCTCCGGGGGCGGCGCTCGGCCCGGCGGCGGCCATCGACGGTCGCACCTTGGGCGGCGGATGGGCGCTGCTCGCCGCCGACCGCATGGACCATCGCCTGGTCGTCGAGACGGCCGAGCCCGTCGGCGGCGGCGACGAGACCACGCTGACCCTCGTCCTCCACCAGAACGCCGGGCAGGGCCGGACGCTCGGGCGTTTCCGCCTCTCCGCCACCACCGATCCCCAGCCGGTCGTCACCGAGCCGGGCGTCGCGATCACGAAGGACATCCTCGATCTCGCGGCGAAGGATCCGGCGCAGCGCACGCCGGAGGAGCAGGAGACGCTGACCAGGTTCTATCGGCGCCTCGCTCCTGCGCTGGCCCCCGTTCGTGACGCCTTGCGCGCGGCGGAGCTGCGCAGAGCGGACCTCGTCCCGAACATCCTGCAATCGCTGGTCACCACGGCTCAGACGCCGGAGCCCGTGCGGATCCTCCCGCGCGGCAACTGGCTCGACGAGTCCGGCGAGATCGTGGAGCCGGCCGTGCCGCATTTCCTGCCCCAGATCGAGACGGAGGGACGGAGAGCCACTCGGCTCGACCTCGCGCACTGGCTCACCTCTCCCGAGAACCCGCTCACCGCCCGCGTCTTCGTGAACCGGCAGTGGAAGCTGTTCTTCGGCCATGGCCTGTCGAGGACGCTCGAGGACCTCGGCTCCCAAGGTGAATGGCCCTCGCACCCGGAGCTGCTCGACTGGCTGGCCGCTTCTTTCGTGGAGAGCGGCTGGGACGTCAAGCGCCTGGTGCGGACGCTCGTGACGTCGGCCACCTACCGCCAGACCTCGCACGCCTCGCCCGATCTCGTCGAGCGCGATCCCGACAACCGCCTCTACGCCCGGCAGGCCCGCTTCCGCCTCGACGCCGAGATGGTCCGCGACAACGCGCTCGCCATCAGCGGGCTGCTCTCGCCGAAGATGGGCGGCCCCAGCGTCCATCCCTACCAGCCCCGCGGCTACTGGTCGTACCTGAACTTCCCGCCCCGGGAGTGGGACGACTCTGCGGGCGAGGACCAGTACCGCCGCGCGATCTACACCTGGTGGCAGCGCACCTTCCCCCAGCCCAGCCTGGCCGCGTTCGACGCGCCCTCGCGCGAGGAGTGCGTGGCCGAGCGCACGCGCGCGAACGTCCCGCAGCAGGCCCTCGCCCTGCTCAACGACGTGGCCGAGCGCACCCGCGCGAACGTCCCCCAGCAGGCCCTCGCGCTGCTCAACGATCCGACCTACGTGGAGGCCGCGCGCGTCTTCGCGGCGCGGATCCTGCGGGAAGGCGGCCCCAGCGCCTCCGGCCGGCTGCGCTGGGCCTACGAGCGGGCGCTCGGCCGGGCCCCGCGCGAGGAGGAGGCGCAGACCCTCGTCACTCTCCTGCGCAAGCACCAGGCGCAGTACCGTGCCGACCCGCGCGCCGCAGGGCGGCTGGCCCGCGCCGGACTGGCCCCGGTGCCGAGCGATCTCGACGTCGTGGAGCTCGCGGCCTGGACATCCGTGGCGCGGGCGATCCTGAACCTGCCCGAGCTGATCACGCGTTCGTAGGCGAGGATCCATGCACCTCCTGACCAACGATCTCGATGCGATGAGGGAGCGCTTCACCCGGCGCGCGTTCCTGCGGCGAGGGGGCACTGGACTGGGCGCGCTCGCCCTGGCCGCCCTGGCCGACCCGCGGCGGCTCCTGGCCGCGGACGACCGCTGGCGCGGCGTCTTCCCCACCCTGCATTTCCCGCAGAGAGCCAAGCGGATCATCCACCTCTACCAGGCCGGCGGTCCCTCGCACCTCGAGCTGTTCGACAACAAGCCCAGGCTCGGACAGATGGACGGCCAGCCCATGCCCGAGTCCTTCACCAAGGGCCAGCCCATCGCCCAGCTCCAGGGGAAGGCGCTGCGCTGCTTCGGGCCCCAGCATTCCTTCCAGCGCTGGGGCCGCTCCGGGCAGGAGATCTCGACCCTGCTTCCCCACATCGGCTCCATCGCCGACGAGATCTGCATCGTGCGCTCGCTGCAGACCGAGCAGATCAACCACGACCCCGCCCACACGTTCATGAACACGGGCACCCAGATCTCGGGCCGGCCCTCCGCGGGGTCCTGGATCTGGTACGGGATCGGCGCCGACGCGGAAGACCTGCCCGGCTTCGTCGTCCTGACCTCGCATGGGCGGGGCGGCCAGATGCAGCCCATCGCGGCCCGGCAATGGCACAGCGGCTTCCTCCCCAGCCGTTTCCAGGGCGTGCACTTCCGTTCCAAGGGCGACGCCGTCCTGTACCTGCGCGACCCCGACGGCGTGACGCGGCCGCAGCAGCGCGACGTGATCGACGCGGTGGCCGCCCTCACGAAGACGCAGCCGGACTGGGTGGACGACCCCGAAGTGTCGGCCCGTCTCAGCCAATACGAGATGGCGTTCCGGATGCAGACGGCCGTCCCCGCCCTCACCGACTTCGCGGACGAGCCGCGTCACGTCCTCGAGTCGTACGGCGTCCTTGGCATGGACGGCTCCTTCGGCGCCAACTGCCTGCTGGCCCGGCGGCTGGCCGAGCGCGGCGTGCGCTTCATCCAGCTCTACCACCGCGACTGGGACAACCACAGCCGTCTCAAGGCGGACATCGCGATCAAGGCGAAGGAAGTGGACCAGGCCTCGGCCGCCCTGGTGAAGGACCTCAAGCAGCGCGGGATGCTCGAGGACACGCTCGTGATCTGGGGCGGCGAGTTCGGGCGGACGCCCATGGCCCAGGGAGACGGGCGCGATCACCACATCAAGGGCTTCTCGATCTGGCTGGCGGGGGCCGGCATCCGCGGCGGAATCACCCACGGCGCCACCGACGAGCTCGGCTACATGGCGGTCGAGGACGTGGTCTCCGTGCACGACCTGCACGCCACGATGCTGTACCTGCTCGGCCTCGACCACACCCGGCTCACCTTCAAGCTGGCGGGCCGGGACTTCCGGCTGACCGAGGCACCCGCGTGCTGGGCGCGACGAAAGCGGCGAGGGCGGACGCCGCTTCCGCGCACGAAGCCGCCGCGCCGTGGTACCGGCGGACCCTCCGCTGGATGCAGACCAACATCGCCGAGATCGACGTGACGCGCTACGACATCTCCTGGTGGCGCGAGCACTGGAAGCGGACGGGGACGCAGGGCATCGTGGTGAACGCGGGCGGCATCGTGGCCTACTACCCCACCCGGGTGCCGCTCCACCGGCGGGCCGAGCTGCTCGGGGGGCGCGACCTCTTCGGCGACCTCGCGCAGGCGGCGCGGCAGGACGGCATCGTGGTCTTCGCGCGCATGGACTCCAATGGCGCCGGCCAGGAGGTCTACGACGCGCATCCGGAATGGTTCACGCGCGACGCGGACGGCAAGCCCTACTTCCGTGACCAGGACCTCTACGCGCCCTGCATCAACGGGCCGTACTACCGCGAGCACATCCCGGCCATCCTGCGCGAGGTCGCGGCGAACTACCGGCCGGAGGGCTTCACCGACAACGCCTGGAGCGGCCTCCCGCGGGCCAGCGTCTGCTACTGCGCGAGCTGCCGGAGCCGGTTCAAGGACGAGCGCGGGCACGACCTTCCCGTCAAGCGCGACTGGAACGCGCCCGCCTACCGGGCCTGGATCGAATGGAGCTACGCCTGCCGGCTCGAGATCTGGGACCTCTACAACGCGGCCGCGCGCGAAGCGGGCGGTCCGGAGTGCCTGTGGGTCGGCATGATCGGCGGCACTCTCGGCGGCGCCGCCAACGCCTTCCGCGACTATCGCGAGATCTGCCGCCGCGCGCCGATGGTCATGCTCGACCACCAGCGCCGCGACGAGACGAGCGGCTTCGCCGGCAACGGGCAGACGGGCAAGCTCGTGCACGGCCTGCTCGGCTGGGACAAGCTGGCGCCGGAGAGCATGGCCCTCTACGAGACGTCGGGAGTGAGCTTGCGCCTGGCCGCGCGCCCGGAGGGGGAGCTGCGCCTGTGGGCGGTCGAGGCCTTCGCGGGCGGCATCCAGCCGTGGTGGCATTACGTCAACGCGTACCACGAGGACCGGCGCCTGTACGCGACGCCGCTCGCCCTGAGCGGATGGTACGCGGCGAACCAGGCGCTCCTGCATCCGCGCCAGCCCGTGGCTACCGTGGGCGTCGTCTATTCGCAGCGCAACTTCGACTTCTTCGGCCGGGACGACGCGGACCTCCTCGTCCAGCAGCCCCAGCGCGGCTTCCTGCAGGCCCTCACCCGCGGCCGGATCCCGTACGTGCTCGTCCACGCCGACGACCTCGCCCGCGGCACGGCCGGGCTGCGCACCCTGGTGCTGCCGAGCCTGGGCGCGATGACGGAGGCGCAGGTCGCAGCCGTGCGCGCATTCGCCGCCGGCGGAGGCGGGCTGGTGGCCAGCGGCGCCACCAGCCTCTGCGATGCCTCCGGCGATCCGCGCCCCGACTTCGCGCTGGCGGACGTTTTCGGCGTGCGCCTGCCGCGGGATCACCCGTTCCGGGACGAGGCCTCGCGCAAGCAGTGGGCGGCGGAGAACGGCCACACCTACCTGCGCCTCACCCCCGAGCTGCGCGCACGCGTCCCCGGTCCCCACGCGCCGGACGAGCCGCCGGCCGCGGGCACGCGCCATCCCGTCCTCCGTGGCCTCGACGAGACCGACCTCCTCGCTTACGGCGGGTCGCTCGCGCCGGTCAAGGTCGATCCGGCCGCGCTCGTGCCGCTGACGTTCGTGACTCCGCGTCCCGCCCTCCCGCCGGACGTGAGCGGCCGCGCGCTGCGCCTGCTCGTCTCCGGCCGGACACCGGCCCTCGAGGTCCGCGACGGATGGGCGAGCTTCCCCCTCGAATCCATCTCCGATCACGAGGTGGCCGTGATCGAGGGCTAGGCCCGACCGGCCCTAGAAGATGTAGCGCGCCTCGAGCTGAAGCGTGCGCGCGGTGTTGAACTGCGTGGTGATGCGTCCGAAGTTCGCGCTCGCGAAGTCGGAGGTCGGGAACGACCACTGCCGGCGGTTCAAGACGTTGAAGACGTTGAGTCGCACCATCAGCCGGTCGGCGGTCGGCATGCCGAACGACTTCACGAACCCGAGGTCGACGTTCCTCACGCCGTCGCCGTAGAACGTGTTCCGGCCCACCAGCTTACCGTGGTCGTCGGGCGTCGCCCGGCGGAAGGCGGAGGCCGGGAGCTGCTCCTGCGACGTGCCGACGCCGGCGATCGTGCGGCCGAGGATCGAGGGGTCCAGGATGACCGGACGGTCCTCGCGGAAGCCGTCCCAGTTGATGTCTCCCCCCGCGGTGTCCACGACCGTGAAGGGCGTGCCGTGCGCGACCTTCACGATGGCCGAGACCTGCCACCCGCCCAGCACGTCCCCGACGAGGTCGGTGCGGTCGCGGAAGATCGGCAGCTTCCAGGTCCCGTTGAATGTGAATCGGTGCGGGGTGTGGAACCGCCAGATCCCACGCGCGAACCGCTCGTCCGGGCCGAGGATGTTGGTATCGCCCGCCCCGAGGGCGGTCGCCTCCGACGTGTTGTCGATGGCCTTGCTCCAGGTGTAGGTGAGGTCGAACCAGAGGCCGCGGCTGAAGGCCTTGTTCCATTCGACCTGCAGGCCGTGGTACCACGACTCGGCGTCGTTGCTGACGACCAGGTTCGTGGTGAACCGCGGATCGGGCCGCCGTTCGTTGGTGCGCGGCACGCGCAGGCTGATCTCGTTGTCCGCGATGGGGACCGGCACCGGGCAGATCGCGTTCACGTTCTGGCCCGGGATGACCCCGGTGCCCGCGCACCGCCAGTCCGGCGCGACCCGGTCGATGGGGCGCCCGCGCAGGTCGGGCGAGCCTGGCGCAGGCGCGTTGTTGGGGTCGTTGACCACCGTGATCGGGAGCTGGGCCAGGTTCGTCGGCGTGTAGCGGATGAGCCCGCGCCCGAAGGCGGCACTGTAGGTCAGGCGGAGGCTGGACCGCCACGGCAGCGCACGCTCCACGGACAGGTTCCACTGGTGCGTCTTGGGCATTTCCAGGTCCGACGCCGCCAGCGTCTCGGCGTGCCGCGCCGTTTGCGGCCCGGGCGTGAACACGAACCCGAGACTCGGGTCGGCGAGGTTGAGCACGAAGGGCGTGGTGGTGAGCGTACGCGAGATCGCGTTGGGCGGGTTGGTGCGCAGGCTCGCCCCCGTCTGCGAGAAGACGGACTGGAACAGGCGTCCGTGGAACAGCCCGTAGCCACCGCGGATGGCGAGGTTCCCCGGGCCCCCGGAGAGGCGGCCCAGCCATCCCTCGCGCCACGACGGCGCCCACACGAGCCCGAGCCGCGGCTCGACGTTGTCCTTGTCGTCCCGGTACTGGTAGTCGACGCGGTGCTCCTTCTCGCGCGCCGCGCCCGCGTACTCGTAGCGCAGGCCCAGGTTGAGCGTGAGGTTGGAGGCGATCCTCCAGTCGTCGGCGGCGTACAGGTTGTACTCGCGGATGCGGTTCTCCAGGAAGTCCGGGCCGTAGGCCTTCTGGTAGCTCGCGACGCACCCGTCCCAGAAGGCGGCCCAGGAGCTGGGATAGGTGACGCCGCCGCAGCTCGCGTTGAAGCTCCAGAACCCGCGGTTGAAGCTCTGCGCGACGTCGTCGAGGGCGGAGAACCGGACATCGGTGCCCGCCTTGACGTTGTGCCGGCCGCCGAGGAGCGTCGAGACGTTGTAGACGAGCTGATGGTCCACCTGGTCGCGGTTGATGGGGGAGTTCCCGGCATTGCCGATGATGGATCCCGAGACCGGAGAGCCGGCGAAGCGGAGGATCGGCGTGTCGTTGCCGGCCTTGATGTTGACGTTCGTGTCGCGCACGCCGAGGCCGTAGCGCAGCTCGCCCACCGTCCGGCTCGAGAACGTGTGCGTCCAGGTGAGGCCGAAGTTGGCCTGCCGGTTGTTCTGCTGGGTGGCCTCT
>QHVP01000042.1:0-4709 GCA_003222295.1 Acidobacteriota bacterium
AGGATGTTGAAGAACGCGTAGTTCCCGGTGGCCGCGATCAAGACCTGGAAGCCGACGAACCCGACGAGTGGAAGGCGGCGCCACGGCGGGGGGAGCCAGATGAGCAACGGCAGTAGCAGCTCGATGACGAACATGACCGCGGCGGACGTCACGTGAACGCGCGCGGGCAGGTGGTGCGCATAGAAGCCGATCCAGGTCGGCAGGGGCTGCGTCTCGTAGTGGTACTCGAGGGCCGTGAGGCTGCGCCAGGTCGGGTCGCCGCTCCGCAGCTTCACCACGCCCGATCCGAACATCAGGCGGAAGAGAAGCCACCGGTACATCCAGATGATCAGGAGCGGCGCGGGAGCGGGGCGCCGCCGGAGGATCCCGCGCGGCGCCAGCGCCGCCGCGAGGAGTCCGGCCTCGAGGAGGAGAGCGTCCCACTGGAACGACAGGAAATCCTCCCCCGCCACGGCCAGCGACAGGTACAGGGCCCACAGTCCCAGCATGACGAGCGCCCGCGCGCGGCCCAGGAGCGCGACGAGGGAGAGGAGGGTCCCGGCCGCGCACACGACGTGCAGCGCGCCGTCCCCATCGGCGATCCAGAAGACGGTGGGCAGCACCCAGTATCGGGAAGCGCCCACTCGCTCGCGCGCGAGGTCGAGGAGCTCGCGGATGGGCAGGACCCCCCGCGAGCCGATGAGGCCCTCGGCCTGGACCCACAGCGACAGGAAGGCGACGAGGTACACCGCGCCGAGCAGCCGGAGGAAGGCGTCCCGCATCCACCCGTGCAGATCGGACCGGGGGCCGGTCGCCGCCTCGCCCATGCGGCCGATGATCCCACGCGCTCCGCGGCCGTGCAGGGTTATGCTGAAGGATGAGGCTGGCACGGAGGTAGACGATGCTTGAGGACGCAAGGGTGGCGCGCGGACCCCATGACAAGCACGCGGTGCATGCGCGCATCGTCGAACGGCTGCAGGGGCAGGTGGAGGACGTGACGCGGATGGTGGCGGGGCTCTCGGAACCGGAGCTCGCCCGCCGCACCGTCCCGGACAAATGGTCGGTCAAGGAGCTGATCTGCCACCTCGATCGCATCCACGAGGTCTTCGACGAGCGCGTCGAGGCGATGCTGGGGCAGGAGAACCCCAAGCTCGCTCCCTACGAGCCGAACGGCGACCCGGGATTCGACGAGCGGGTGCGGCGGACGACCCTCGATACCCTGGCCTCGTTCCGGATGCGTCGGGAGCGCCTGATCGCTCGGCTCGAAGAGCTGCGTCCGGCCGACTGGCATCGCCCCGGCCAGCATCCCGAGTACGCAAGCTACGACGTGCACTTCTGCGTCTAGTACCTCACCCACCACGAGGCGCACCACCTCTATCAAATGTTCCAGCGGCGGGCTCCCCTGGGAGTGATCCCGCACTAGTCTTTCTGGGTCGTCAAAGACATGCAGGGGGTCGGCGCGCCTGGCCCGCGTCTTGCACTTACCCCGGGCGCAAAGGGGTAGGACCCCTCGGGGAGGGCCGATGCCAACCCAAGTCTGGCGAGCCGGAGACTACAGGGTCTGCCCGAAGTGCGGTGCACGACACAAGGTGCAGGACCTGCGCTGTTCGCGGTGCGACACCGTCCTGGCGGGCACGCCGGTGTTTCATTCGGCGCCGGCGACGGTCGCGGCCACCGCGACAGGGTCGGGCCGGGGCACCCTGCGCGCGATGCTGGCCATCGCCGTCGTCATCGCGCTGGCCGCGGGGCTCTGGATTCGCAGCCTGTTCCGCGGGGCCCCCATCCAGGCTTCGGTGGAGGCCTCGTCCGCGACGCTCGCCGCCGCTCCCGCCCCGCCGGCGACCTGGTCGCCTCCCGTCCTCAGCTATCCGCCGGTCGTGGGCTACAACCAGGGCGTTCCGCGCAGCATGGCCGCGCTTGCGATCCAGGGCGGCCCGCTCCCGTCCTCCGCTGCGGCCGAGCCGGCGGGGATGACGTCCATCGCCCCGCCCAGCGAGCCGACGCGCAAGACGACGTTCACGGACGCCGACCTCTTGCGCGTGCGGGGGGAGCAGCCCGCTCCACCGGTCGCCGCTCCGGTCGCGTCCACGGCGAGGACTCCCTCGGGCGGCGTCTCCAGCGCGGTCGCGGCAGCGCCGCGCGCGACCGAGGTTTCGGAGGACAAGGCGCGCGAGTGGATCGCCCGCGTGCGCGATCGCGAAGCCGACGTCCAGGAGGCGCAGGCGAAGGTCCGGCGGCACGAAGCGGAAGTGGAGGCACGGCGTGCTCATGCCGTCGCGGTGGCCGGCGACGTCGATGCCCGCGACAAGGCCCAGCGCGACGTGACGGATGCGCTCGACGACCTCGAGAAGGCGGAGCGCAAGCTGTCCGAGAAGCAGCGGGACCTCGACGAGGCGAAGGTCAGCGCGCGCGCGGCGGGGGTGCGGTTCGAGAGGTAGGAAAGAACCAACGAAAACGACAATCGATCGACTCGGTTAACAGATCGACGCTGTGGCCAGGCCGGTCTGTCTCCTAGCGAACGATCATCTGGCCCCTCGCGTCGTGGCGCGGCGCGGGCCTTCGCGGTCACGAACGAAACCCAGGGCCGCCAGGATCGGTTCGACGTCCTCTGCCGGGCAGCCCGCTACCGTCGCCAGCTGCGCCACCTCGACCGGCTTTCCCTCGCGGTTTCTCTTGCGCGCTTCCGCCGCGAACCTCTCCGCGCGATCCGCGCGCACGGCACGCGGGCCCGCCGGCACGTAGCCGCACGCGGCATAGAACGCCGACGGCACGCGCGGATCGATGCGCACCGACGGCGCGCCCGCGAGCAACGGGACCGAGCCCGCGTCACGGTGCACCGACCACAGCAGCGCGCGCAAGCGCACGGCGTCCGGGCGCAGCAGGACGGGCGCGAAGATCGCGAGCCGGCCCAGGCAGATCCCGCGACGCGACAGCTCGCGGCGGTCGGCGGGCGTCAGCGCCGCGAGCTGGGACGACACTTGCCGGCGCGCCACCGTCCCCAGCCCCGCGCGCCATGCGAAGAGGAGCCCGCGCATGGGCGGGGAGAGCTCGGCCGCATGCTCTTCGGGCGCGAGCGAGGGCAGCCGCGCGCGCAACGCGCCGTCCACCCAGGCGGCCAGGCGCCGGCGGACGCGCTCGCGCAGAACGGGATCGAGCAGGTCCGACGGCAGGGGCTCGACGCGCGGAGAGAGCGGCCCGTCCCCCGCCAGCAGCCGGCCGACGGGCGCCCCACGCCAGAGGACGTGTCCTTCGGCGCCGAGAGCGAGGGTGGAGTCCGGTTCCTCGGCGAAGGACCGCACACGCTCGCCCATGTGGACCCGCAGCGCGCGGTTGGCAACGGCACGGAGGCCGCGGGCTTCGTGGAGGCCCGGGTCCGGCTCGAAGCGGAAGCCGAGCAGGCGGCCGACGGTGAGCCCCTGCACGCGCACCTCGCCGTCCTCCGCGACCTCGACCACCGCTCCCTCCGGAGAGATGCGTGACACGACGGCGGCGCCGCGCTCCACGAACTGCTCGGTGAGCCGCTCGTGCAGCGCGTCGGAGAGGCGGTCCTCGACGGCGCGCGTGCGCGGCTGCCAGTGCGCGGGATCGGCGAGCCATCCGCGGCGATGCGCGACGTACGTCCACGTCCGGATGTGGGCGATGCGCGCGAGCAGTGTCTCCACGTCCCCTTCCGTCCGGTCGATGGCCGCCACCTGCGCGGCCACCCAGTCCTCGGGCAGGCGCCCGGCCGGGGAGCGGAGGTGCCGGAAGACCTGGGCCAGGAGGCGCGTGTGCGCCTCCGTCATCACGTTGCGGAAATCCGGGACCTGGGCCACGTCCCAGAGCAGGCGTACGGCTTCCGGCGAGTCCGCCCATCGCCGCACGTCCGCATCGGCGCTGAGCGCGGCCAGGGCGCGATGGTCGTCCGCCTCGCGCATGCGCACCAGTACCGGCGAAGGCGGACGTCGCTCCAGACTGGACAGGAGGGCGGCCGGCGAAGCGAAGGCGAGGTCCGGGTTGCGCCAGAAGATGCGATCGAGCGGCTCGAAGTGATGGCCCTCGACCGCCTCCACCAGCCGGTCGTCGAAGGGTCCGAGGTCGAGGGTCGGGCCGAAGGTGCCGTCGCGCGTGTGCCGGCCGGCGCGACCGGCGACCTGGGCGACTTCCGCCGGACGCAGCGGACGGGGGCCGCGTCCGTCGTACTTGCCGAGCGCGGTGAAGGCCACGTGGTCGATGTCGAGGTTGAGTCCCATTCCGATGGCATCGGTGGCGACGAGGTAGTCCACCTCGCCCTCCTGGTACAGCGCGACCTGCGCGTTGCGCGTGCGCGGCGAGAGCGCTCCGAAGACGACGGCCGCTCCCCCCGTCGCGTGCCGCACGCGCTCCGCCACCTCGTAGAGGTCGGCCAGCGAGAACACCACGATGGCGCTCCGCCGGGGCAACCGGTCCAGCTTCTTGTGCCCGGCGTAGGTCAGGGCCGAGAGGCGCTCGCGCGCGATGAACGCGGCCTGGGGCACGAGCTGGCGCAGCAGCGGCTTGATCGTCTCCGCGCCGAGGAACATCGTCTCCTCGAGGCCCCGCGCGCCCAGGAGCCGGTCCGTGAACACATGGCCTCGCTCGCGGTCGGCGGCGAGCTGGATCTCGTCCACGGCCAGGAAATCGACCTTGCGGTCGAGCGGCATCGCCTCCACCGTGCAGATGAAGTAGCGCGGCGAGGAGGGCACGATCCGCTCCTCGCCCGTGATGAGGGC
>QHVP01000042.1:4731-6990 GCA_003222295.1 Acidobacteriota bacterium
GGAACCCGATCATGCCCGTGCGATGCGCGAGCAGCCGTTCGACCGCGTGGTAGGTCTTGCCGGTGTTCGTGGGTCCCAGCAGCGCGATCACGGCCGGCATGCTCCATTAGACCGCGCCCGGGGGCGCTTTTGCATGGCCGCCGCCGGCCGCGCGTAGCATCGGCGCCTCCGGGAGGTGTCATGGCCGTCTCCCTCGCCGTCCTGTGCCGCCGCGTCACCGCACCGCGGGCGAGGGGTACGACGTCCCCTCGCCCGCGGCCTTGCCGCTCGTCCACGGGCGCGGTACGCTACCCGTTTGGTCGTGCCCGCGGCTCTCCGGCAGAGGCGTCGGGGCGCCGCCCGGGAGGGGACGGGAATGAAGTTGCGCAACGTTCGGACAGCCTCGCTCGCGGCCCTGGTGGCCACCGCTTTGTCCTGCTCGGGCGGATCGACTCCGTCCGCTCCCGCTCCGGCGCCGTCCGCGACCGTGGCCGCTGCGTCGCCCTCTCCCACCGCCGCGCCCTCGGCTCCCGCCTCACCCACCGCGACCGCCTGCAAGTACGGCAAGGGCGATCCCGACACCTTCTGCGCGCGGCGCAACCCTGCCCTGCTCGGTGACGTGGACGCCGCCATCGACCGGCTCGTCCAGCAGCACCCGGACTACTTCATCCTGACCGACCAGAACGGGCCGGGCGGGTACAAGGTGCTCAAGCCCCTCGAGTACCACCAGGGCGTCGTCTCCAACCTTCAGACCGCCGGATTCTGCGCAGAGACCGACACCACGACCGTCTCCGTGCGCAACGGCATCGACTTCAGCGAGGACTACGACATCCTGCTGGCTACCGGACACATCCGGCGCGGCTCCGGCAGCTACCGGCAGACGTGCACGCCCCCGTCGTTCCCGCTGGACTTCGCCGACGTGATCTCCTACGTGCGCGTCGCGTTCTACAGCATCCGCTGCGACGCCGGCATCGAGCCGCCGCGCAACGGCGAGGACAAGCTCCCCGTCGGCTGCACCGGCTTCGTCACGGCCACGCCCAAGACCAAGGACAACCTGGACGTGAAGGAAGGGCTGATCGGCAACCGGATCGATTGGACGTTCGAGCAGGAGGGCGAGCACGTCCGCGTGAACGATTTCCCGGACGTCCCCTTCAACAAGATCCTGACCGCGGTCAATCCGGGGCACTGGCTGCTGTGCGCGGAAGTGAAGGGAATCAAGGGCTGCCAATTCGGAGAAGTCGAACCCGACCCCAGGTAGGGTTGACCGACCGCAGAGCACGGCGGCGCGCGCAGCGCGGCGGCGTGCGAGGGGGGTTTCAGGGGGGGTTCGCGAACGCCCATCGCGGATGGTGCGTGAGTGCCCCCCCTGACTTAAAAAGCTACGGTTTCGGGATGTGTATCGTCTTGCTGATCATCAGGGATCCCGAGACTGCGTAGAGCAGGACCAGGGGATGGAAGTCCCATCCCGCGAGGCTCACGATCCCGCCGGGCAGCGCACGGTCCACCGCTCCGCGCCAGGCCAGCACCATGACCGCCAGCACGAGCAGGATGCTGGTGGGGATCGGAGTGCCCTCGAAGTAGGTGACCTTGCCGGCCTCTTCGGACATCTTCTCCGCCGTGATGTTGTAGCGGGCCAGCCGGCTGATGCCGCAGCCCACGAAGTACAGGAGGACCAGGCAATCGAGCAGGCCGGTGAGGCCGACGGCGAAGCCCAGGCAGGCCGGCGCCACCCCGAAGCTGATGACGTCGGCCAGCGAGTCCAGCTCGCGGCCCATCACGGAGGCCTGGTGCCGCCAGCGCGCCACGCGCCCGTCCATCACGTCGAAGAACAGCGCGAGCACGATGAACGTGCCTGCGGCGTAGACCTTGCCGATGGACCCCGCGCGCACGTGGTCCATCGAGAAGAAGATGGCGGCGGTGCCGGAGGCGCCGTTGGCGAGGGTCAGGAAATCCGCGGGTTGGAAGTCGCGGATCATCGAGAAATGCCGCTTGCGCGGCGCGGAGTCGCTGCTCATGATGGCCTGGCTTCAGGCTATCATGCGGGATTCGACGCCTCGCACCCATGGACGCCATCTACCGTAGCGACATCAACCGCGACGTGCCTCCCGCCCGCGCCGGCGAGTTCTCCGCCGTCCCCATCGGACCGCTCCGGGTCTGGCCGCCGGTGGTGCTCGCGCCCATGGCCGGCGTCACCAATCCGCCTTTCCGCACGCTGTGCCGCCGGTATGGGGCGGGCCTCTACGTGAGCGAGATGATCACGGCCCGCGCCCTCGTCGAGGG
>QHVP01000335.1 GCA_003222295.1 Acidobacteriota bacterium
ACGCCGGGCGCCGAGCGCTCGCGCATCCTGCGCCGCTGGTCCGACCTCATGACCGCGCAGGCGGAGGACGTCGCGCGCACGATGACCCTGGAGATGGGCAAGCCCATTACCGAGTCGCGCTACGAGGCGAAGTACGCCGCGTCCTTCGTGGACTATTACGCCGAGGCGGCGCGGCGCATCGGCGGCGAGCTGTTGCCCGCCCCCTTCCCGCACAAGCGTTTCCTCGTGCGCCACGAGCCCGTCGGCCCCGCCTACGGCATCACGCCCTGGAACTTCCCGGCCGCCATGGTGACGCGCAAGGCCGCCCCCGCCCTGGCCGCGGGCTGCCCGTTCATCCTCAAGCCGGCCGAGCAATCGCCTCTCACCGCGCTCCTCCTGGCCCAGCTCTGGGAGCAGGCGGGCGGGCCCAAGGGCGTCTTCCAGGTCCTGCCCGCGCTCGATCCGGTGCCGATGTCGCAGGTCCTGATCTCCGACCCGCGCATCCGGAAGCTGACCTTCACCGGCTCCACGGACGTCGGCCGGCTGCTCTATGCGCAGGCGGCGCAGACGCTCAAGCGCGTCTCGCTCGAGCTGGGGGGCAACGCGCCGTTCCTCGTCTTCGAGGACGCGGACATGGAGAAGGCGGCCAAGGAGGTCGCGGCGTCGAAGTTCCGGAACGCCGGGCAGACGTGCATCTGCACGAACCGCGTCCTCGTCCAGCAGTCCATCCAGCCGCGGTTCACGGAGGCGTTCTCGGACCTGACGGCGTCGCTCAAGGTCGGCGACCCGATGCTCGAGGACACGCAGATCGGCCCGCTGGTGGACGAGCAGGGCTACGCGAAGGTCCGCGCGGCGGTCGCGGACGCGGTGGCCAAGGGCGCGCGCGTCGCCGTGGGCGGCGAGCCGCGGGGCGGGCTCTTCTTCGCGCCGACCGTCCTCACCGGCGTGCGGCGCGGCATGAAGGTGCTCGACGAGGAGACCTTCGGGCCCGTGGCCCCTGTCGCTCCCTTCCGCGACGAAGCGGAAGCGGTCGCGATGGCCAACGCCACCGGGTATGGCCTGGCCGGCTATCTCTGGACGCGCGACCTCGGCCGTGCCTTCCGCGTAGCGGAGGCGCTCGAGTACGGGCTGGTCGGCGTCAACGACGGCGTCCCCTCGGCCATGGCCCCGAACGCGCCCTTCGGCGGGATGAAGGACTCGGGCGTGGGGCGCGAAGGCGGGCCCTGGGGACTGGACGAGTACCTGGAAGTGAAGCTGATCTCGATGGGGCTCGTCTAGGGCGCGACCTCAAGTACTGGTTGAAGCGACTCGTTCTGGAACCAGTAACCGTCTGGCGGGGAGGTCCCTCCGAGGTCAAATGACTGTACTCAGAACGCGTACGATCGTCAGCGTCGGCAGGACATCGCGCGAGGATGCCCGTGCGGCCGTCTCAATCGCCCGCTGAGGCCTCACCAGACGCTCGATGGCCCAGGACGGTCTGGGCGGCTCCGGCGCCTCTTTCACCGGGCAAAAGTTCGTACTCAAATCGAGTACAGTCAAACTTCGCTAGACCGTCCTACGGCGCGACCTGGTGCCCACCCGTCCGGCGGGCCTTCGCGCCTACAGATCCTTCCGGAAACATCGGATGAGGCCGACCTCGGTGAAGCCCAGTGCGCGGTGCGCGGCTGCGCTCGACTCGTTGTCGGCCTCCGCATCCGACGCGAACTCGGTGCAGCCGACCGAACGCGCCCACGCCTCCGCGGCGGCGACGAGCCTTCGGCCAATGCCGCGGTGCCTCGCTTCGGGGATGACGAACCAGCCTTCGAGGAAACCGACCCGGTCGGTCTCACAGCCCTCGGCGTAAGGTCGGATGGAGAGCTCGGCAAAGCCCAACAGGCCGGAACGATTCGATGCTCCGCCTCCGAGCCGTCGGGCCAGAGCGCGTGCCGAAGCCGCGCCAGGGATGCAGCATCGGCAAGCGTGCCGTGCCTCACCTCTACGGTCTCGATTGTTCCGCCTTCTCGCTCGCGGCCTGTCCGCACAGGCATAGCAAGGTCCCGATCGCAGGCCAGGGGCGCCCAGTCATCTTCGTGCTCCTCGGCTCATCCACAGGCCATCGGCAAGGACGACCGACGTCTCGATCTGTCTGGCCGGGATCGACCAGTACGTCCGGAGCAGGCGATCCTTCTCGCCGTCCGGGACGACGGTGACGCGAGGCCTCCCACATGGCGCAGCAGCCTCGTCCCCACGCCCTTGCCCTGGGTGGCGGGCGCGACATACGCGTGGCGGACCAGAGCGACCTCTCCCTTGTCCTGGATCCCCATCACCCCCAGCAGGCGTCCCTCCTCCTCCGCCACCCAGAACGCCACGCCGTCGGAGATCTCCTTCTCCAATTCCTCCTTCGGCATGTAGGGCTCGCGCCACCGGTCGGCCGGTATCACTCCTCGATAGGCCCGCGCGGCGTCGTTGACGATGGCCAGGATCGCCGGCACATCCGCTTCTACGCTTCGCCGAATCTCCATCACATCACCACGCCCGGCAGGCGTTCTCCCGCACCATCGGCTGCCCCGCCTTGCAGGAGAAGGCCTTCTGGAACTCCTCCATGTTGGTGATGGTGCCGATGACGCGGAACTGACCCGGCGAGTGCGGATCGGTCTGGGCGAGCTGCCGGGCCTGGGCCTCGGTGACGTTCTGGCACCACACGTTGGCGAAGCCGAGGAAGAAGCGCTGCTCCGGCGTGAAGCCCTCGATGGACGTGCGCTCCTTGCCCTCGAGCGACTTCTGCAGCGCGCGGAAGGCCACGCGGGCGCCGCCGTTGTCCGCGGTGTTCTCGCCCAGGGTGAGGCGGCCGTTCAGGTGGACGTCGCCGTTGACGGCGTCCTTCACGCTCACGAACCCGTCGTACTCCTTGGCGATGCAGTCCGTGCGCTCCTTGAAGGCGGCGAGGTCCTCCGCCGTCCACCAGTTCTCGAAGTTGCCCTCGGCGTCGAACTTGCTGCCCTGGTCGTCGAAGCCGTGCGTGTACTCGTGCCCGATCACCACGCCGATCCCGCCGAAGTTGACGGCGTCGTCGATCGTCCGATCGAAGAAGGGCGGCTGGAGGATCCCGGCCGGGAAGACGATCTCGTTGTTGGCCGAGTTGTAGTAGGCGTTGACGGTCGGCGGCGTCATGCCCCATAGCGAGCGGTCGGTGGGCTTGTCGATGCGCGCAAAGACCCGCCTGGTCTCGAACACGCGCGCGCGGCGTGAATTGCCGAAGTAATCGTCGCGACGGATGGCGACGGAGCCGTAGTCCTTCCACGTGTCGGGATAGCCGACCTTGCCCTTGTTGAAAGCCTGGAGCTTGGCCAGCGCCTTCTCCTTGGTCGCGGGCGTCATCCAGGTCAGGCCCTGGATGTCCTCGCGCAAGGCGGCGGTGAGGGCCTCGATCATCTTGTTCATGCGCGCCTTGCCGTCGGCGCCGAAGGTCCTCTCGACGTAGATCTTCCCGAGGGCATCGCCGAGGTCGCGGTCGGTGGCCTGCACGCAGCGCTTCCAGCGCGGCTCCATCTCCTTCGCGCCGCTGAGGTACTGACGGTTGAAGCGGAAGTCCTCCTCGACGAAGGCCTTGCCCAGATAGGGCGCGGCCGCGTCGGCCACGTGCCACCGCAGGTACGTCTTCCAGTCCGCGACCGGGGTGCTTTGCACTACCGCGTTGCCGTCCTGGAAGAACGGCTTGCTGCTCACGTTCAGGCGCGTGAAGTGCGGCGCGCCGGTGGCGGCGAGGTAGGCGTCCCAGTCGAAGGCGGGAGCGAGCTGCTCGAGGTCGGCGAGGCTCATGGCGTTGTCGCGGTTCTTGGGGTCGCGCATGGCCACGCGGTCGAGGTGCGCCTTGGCCAGACCGGTCTCGATGCGGAGCACCGTTTCCGCGTCGGCCTTCGCCTTGTCCGCGCCCTCACCCAGGAGCTGCAGCATGCGCGTGACGTGCTCGACGTACCGCTCGCGCTTCTCCTTCGACTTGGCGTCGTCCTTCAGGTAGTCGTCGCGATCCGGAAGGCCCAGGCCGCCCTGACCGAAGCTGGCGATGGTCTGCTTGGAGTCGTGCAGGTCGGGCGCGGCGCCGAAGCGGAACAGCGTGGGAAGCGCGGCCGCCTCGTTCTCGCCGAGCCGCCGGAACAGGTCTTCCTTCGAGGCGATCGCGTCCACGCCTTTGAGGATCGGATCGATCGGCTTCGTGCCCAGCTTCTCGATGGCCGACTCGTCCATGCAGGCCGCGTAGTAGTCCCCCACCTGGGCCTCGATCGGAGATCGGCCGGGCCGCGGGTCCTTCACCTGCTCGAGGATGTCGTGGAGGACGTTCCGGTTGCGCTCGGCCAGCTCGTTGAAGCGGCCCCAGCGCGCCTGGTC
>QHVP01000043.1 GCA_003222295.1 Acidobacteriota bacterium
CACTGCGTCCGCGACGGCGACACCGTGCACCTCTTCTGGGGCGGCCGCGTGTACCGGCTGGAGGAGGAGACGGAGAGGAGCCGCGGGTCGCATCGCCACGTCGGGGGCGGGCTGGAAGCGCCCATGCCGGGCAAGGTCATCGCCGTGAAGGTCGCACCCGGTGATACGGTGGGGAGGGGGGACGAGCTGGTCGTCGTCGAGGCCATGAAGATGGAGAACGCCGTCCGCGCGCCCCGGGCCGGCCGCGTGAAGTCGGTGTCCGCGCGGGTCGGGGACATGGTGAGCCCCGGAGTCGTGCTGGTGGAGCTGGAATGACGCAGCCACTCACTCACGATGGTGGCCGCCAGAGGCTGCCGCCGCGAGTGCGCGTGGTCGAGGTCGGCCCGCGCGATGGGCTGCAGAACGAGGCGGCCACTCTCGGCCTCGAGGACAAGGTCGCGTTCCGCTCGTCTCTCCCAAATGGGTCCCGCAAATGGCGGGATCGGACGAAGTGCTGCGCCGGCTCCGCCGTCCCGCCGGAGTGCGGCTGCCCGTGCTCGTCCCCAATGGCAAGGGATTCGAGGCCGCCCGTGCCGCGGGCGCGCGCGAGATCGCGGTCTTCACCGCGGCCAGCGAGACCTTCAACCGCAAGAACGTCAACGCGTCGATCGACGAGTCCTTCGCGCGCTTCGCCGAGTTCGTGCCGGAGGCCCTGCGCGACGGCGTATGGGTCCGGGGCTACATCTCGACCTGCTTCGGGTGTCCCTACGAGGGGGCGGTGGATCCGGCCCGGGTCGCGGACGTCGCGCGCCGGCTCGTGGACGTCGGGTGTCACGAGGTCTCGATCGGCGACACGATCGGAGTAGGCGTCCCATCACAGGTTACGGATGTGATGGGACGCCTGAAGGGCGTGATCCCCCAAACGTCCCTGGCCGTGCACTTCCACGACACGCGCGGCACCGCGCTCGCCAACGTGCTCGCCGCTCTTCAGGAGGGCATAGAGGTGGTGGACAGCTCGGCGGGCGGGCTCGGCGGCTGTCCCTATGCCCCGGGAGCCAGCGGCAACCTCGCGACCGAGGACCTGCTCTACATGCTGCACGGCATGGGCATTGCCACCGGCGTGGACATCGGCCAGGTCGCGGCGGCCTCGCGCGCGCTCGAACCGCGCCTCGGCCATGCCCTGCCCAGCCGATACCTCCAGGCCTGCGCCCCCGCCCCCGTCGCGGGCTGACCGCGGCCATGAGCGATGTCCACACCATCCTCGTCGTCGACGACCATTCCGACAACCGCGAGCTGCTCACCCGTCGCCTGGAGCGCGAGGGATTCCGGGTCCTGGAGGCGGAGAGCGGCCGCCAGGCCCTGACGTACCTCAAGGACGGCGAAGTCTCGCTGATCCTTCTCGACGTGATGATGCCGGAGATGAGCGGGATCGAGGTGCTGCAGGCGGTGCGCGAGGCCTACAGCGCGTCCGAGCTGCCCGTGATCATGGTGACGGCGAAGGCGCAGAGCGACGACATGGTGGAGGCATTGGGCCAGGGCGCCAACGATTACGTCACCAAGCCCATCGATTTCCCGGTCGCGCTCGCGCGCATCCAGGCCCAGCTCCGCATCCGCCGGCCCGCCGCCGACGACGAGGTCTCGGACCCGCGCGATCTGAGGCCCGGGCTCGTCCTCGATGGCCGCTATCGCCTGGAGGCGCGCGTCGGCGCCGGCAACTTCGGGACGGTCTACAAGGCCCGTCACCTCGAGCTGGACCATACGGTCGCGGTGAAGGTCCTGCAGACGAGCGCGGTCACCGATCCGGATGCGGTGGCGCGCTTCCGCCGCGAAGGGGTGACGGCCTGCCGCGTGCGCCATCCAACGCGGTGGGCGTCCTCGATTTCGGCATCACCGGCCACGGGGTCGCCTACCTCGTGATGGAGCTGCTCGCCGGGTACGCGCTCGAGGACGAGATGAAGGGCGGCCGTGTCCTGCCCGTCACCCGCGCGCTGCGCATCGTGGTGGCGGTGTGCGAGGCCCTCGCGGCCGCCCACCGCGCGCGCATCGTGCACCGCGACATCAAGCCGGGAAACGTGTTCCTCCACCAGGCGGGCGGACAGGAAGTGCCGAAGGTCCTGGACTTCGGCATCGCCAAGATCGCGGGAGCGGTCGCCTTGCAGCAGAAGGTCACCCTCGAAGGCTGGATCGTGGGCACGCCCGTCTACATGGCGCCGGAGCGCTTCGGCTCCGAGGAGGTCACGGGCGAGGCCGACGTGTACAGCGTCGGCATCATGCTGTTCCAGATGCTCGCCGGCCGCCTCCCCTTCGAGGCGGACAGCGACCCCCTGGCGGTGGCGATGAAGCACAAGCATGACCCGCCACCCCCGTTGCGCGCGCTGCGGCCGGACGCTCCCGCTGCCGTGGAGGAGGCCATCCTCTCCGCCCTGCGCAAGCACCCGCAGCAGCGGCCGACCGCGGCCGAGCTGGGGGCGCGGCTCGCGGCCGCGCTGCCGCCGTCCGCCGTCCCGCCGGTGAGTTAGAAGTCCAGGCGGAGACCGGCCGTGAGGTGGGCTCCGCCGCCGCGCACCTCGACGCGGTCGTCCGCGGTCGGCTTGAGAGAGGCGGTGGCGCGGGAGAACCGGACCTGCGTGCCGATCGCGGCGTGTCGGGCCACCTGCCAGTCGAGGCCGGCGCCAAGGTTGAAGCCGACGGCGTTGCCGCTCGTCCTGGCCAAGGATGTGCCCGTCACCGTCACCGCGTCGTAGGGATAAGCCTGCGTGTAGTCGACCCGTTGCAGGAGGTCCGCCTCGACCCCGATCAGCGAGGGCCCGGCGAAGGCCGACCATTGCAGGCGCCCCGAGCCACCCAGGAAGGCGAGGTCGAGATGCACGGCCGTCTCGCGCTGGGTGCCGCCGCGGAAGTCGCCCGTCGCCCGCCGGGGGACGCCGAAATACAACGGATGGGGGAGCGTGGCCGAGAACGAGCCGGCCTCCTTCCGCCGGTCGAAGGACACGGCGGCGGAGATGCCCAGGCGAGGCCTGAACTTCCAGGCCAGGCTCGCCTCGAACCCCGGTCCCGGGTCTTCCTTGTACTGCGACTGGATCCTCCCCGGCTCCGCGAACTCGGTGAAGGTGCGCGTGCCCGAGAAGCGCGGGGATCCGGGGACGAAGCCGCCGTGGAGGGAGAAGCGGAAGGGTCCCGTGGCGCCGGCCGGCGCCGGCGATTCGGCCCGGGCGGAAACGCACGGCAAGCCAATGACGACGGCCCCGGCCAGCGTGCGCATCACCGCCGTCCTCACTCGACGCCGACCGCGGTCCAGGCCTGGATCAAGGCGCGCTCGGCCGGGCTATTCGCGCCATAGAGGTCGCGCGCGGACTGCACGGTCACGGCGCGGGCGACCTGGAAGTTCGCCGCCGACGGCATCATCAACGTGAAGGCGCGGTACATCACCTTCTCGATCTGCTCGCGGTTGGCCGGGCCGACGCCCTGCACGCTCAGCCCCGAGGTCCGATTGGTGCCGCCCTCGATGGCCAGGTAGTACACCTGGTTCGAGATGCCGCAGTTGCGGTGGACGCCCCCCGCGTCCAGCGGGCCCAGGTAACGCGTGCGGTAGTGATCCGGATGGCCGTAGAGCCCGGGGTTCTCCATGGAGCGCACCGCGCCGGGCATGGTGATGTCCTCGCCGAGGAGGTAGTCCGCCTTGAGCGGCCCGTTGCCCGCGGGCTGGAAGAAGAACTCGGCGCTCGTGCCCATCATGTCGGAGAAGGACTCGTTGAGCGCACCCGGCTCGCCCTGCCCCCCGAGGCCCGACGTGAACTGGGTCACCCCGTGGGTCAGCTCGTGGGTCACGACGTCGAGCCCGCCCGCGAAGGCCCGGAAGCCCTGCCCGCCCAAGGTCACTCCCGCGGGCAGGCCCTCGCCGAAAAAGATGATGCCGTTGCCGGCGTAGAACGCATTGGCGAAGAAGAGGTTCACGGTGTCCGGGCCATACCGTGCGTAGTCCTCGAGGCGCACGCCGTGCACGAGCGCGCGGATGCGGAGGTTGTTGCCGTCGAGCCCGCGGCGGCCGAAGCGCTTGAAGTAGTAGTCGTAGGTGTAACCTGAGTAGGTGTGGGCATCCACCGCGGGGCCGTCCGTCCAATCGTTGTCCGCATCCGCGGCGAGGTCGGAGTCGCCGAGGGTGACGACGCCGTTGAGGAAGAGGATCAGCCGGTCGAAGCTGCCCTTGAAGTCGAAGGTCTCCAGGCGCGGCGGACGGAGCAGGTCGTCGCCGAGGAACTGTCCGCCCGCGGCGCGCACGCTCATCTTCTTGTCGTCGCCCAGGACCCCGCGGCCGTGGCCGACGGCGGACTGCGTCTGGACCTCGGAGCGCGCCTCCACCACGGCGCCCGTGCGCGCGTCGATGGAGTACACGATGCGGTCCGCTTCGGTGAACACGGGCAGCGTGTAGACGAGGGCGAACCCGCCGCCGGCCTGCGGCAGGACCACCAGGTCGGGCCGGTGGCCCAGGGGCTGGCCGGACAGTCGCGAGATGATCTCGACGGCATGATCGGCCCCGAAGGCGGGGGCGGCGTCGATGTCGATGCCGTCGTAGAGCGTTCCGAACACGGACACGACGTCCGCGCCGGACACCTGGGCCACGAGATCGCCACCCACGACGGGCACGCCCTGGTAGAGCTGCGCGTAGCGCGCATGCTGGCGGTCCGGCATCAGGGTGTCGTCGCGCACCGTGCGCAGGACCAGCCCCCCCGCCCGGACCAATCCCTCGATGCGCGCCTCCCAGGCCCGCGTCTCCGCCGCGCCTGCCGCGGCCACGCGCTGCGGCTCGGCGGCATGGGCGGGCCCGGACATGGGCAGGGCGAGCGTGGCCAGCGCCAGCACGGACGGGAGCAGCGGACGCGACATGGGACCTCCGGATGGGGCAGGGGCGGCTCGAGAGCGCTCGACTATAGCGCCGCGTTCCAGGCACGG
>QHVP01000336.1 GCA_003222295.1 Acidobacteriota bacterium
GTAGCGATGGGACCCAGGTCACCTACATGATCAACGAGCGGACGCACCTGCCCGAAGGCCTGGCCGTGGGCCGCACGATCATGCTCCATCCGGCGGTCGTGACCGACAACACCAAGGTTGCCGACACCATCACCTACACGGAAACCAAGACCCAGGTTAAGCACGGCCGTACCACTACCAAGAGCAAGACCAAGACGAAGCAGGTCGGCTCCAACCAGTAACGCGGGAGAGGGAAGCGGGCCCCGGCGGGAGCCGGGGCCTTTTTGTTCGTCACCCTTCCCGCGGGCACGTGCCTTGCATCCCCTCTCGTCGAGGTGTCGTGTGTCTGCGACGCCCCCAAGGAGGACACCCATCATGAAGCCAAGTGCCGTTCTCGTCGTTGCGCTGCTGGTGGCCAGCGCCTTCGTCGCCGCGCCGGCGTACGTCGCCGCCAAAGACAAACCCGTGACCGTCGTGGGCGAGATCGTCCGTTACGAACCCGGCCACGTGATCGTGCTCCGGGACGCCACCAACAACGAGGTCACTTATACGCTGAGCCCGAGCCTCACCATTCCCACCGGCGTCGAAGTCGGCCGGCGCGTGACCTTGTACACGACCCGCGGGGATGACGGGTCGACGATGGTGACCCGCGTCAGCACCAGCGTGACGCCCGAGGGCGACGTCAAGCGCGTGGTCGAGCGGACCCACACCAAGCCTTCGGGCGAGACCACCACGACCACCACCACGACCATCAACGGGACGGTGCAGGCCTACGTGCCCGGAAGCTCCGTGACGATCACCCGCGCTGACGGGACACAGGTCACCTACATGATCAACGAGCGGACCCGCGTGCCGGAAGGCCTGGCCATCGGGCGCGCTATCGTGCTCCGGCCGGCGGTGGTCAGCGACGATAGCCTCGTCGCCGAGGTCATCACGTTCAAGAAGGAGAAATAAGGGACTAGCGCGCGTCGACGCGCGGGCCCCGGCGCAAGCCGGGGCCCCTTTTTTTCGTCAGGGTGAGGGGCGGGTCATCACGAAGTTGTAGAGGTCCCCGCCCTGGCTCGCGTTGCCGGCGCAAGCCGTCACCGACGTGCAACGCCCGACGATTTGACCGGCCGGGCAGGTCAGGCCGCTTCCCGGAGGATCGCCGGCGAGGGCGATCATGAAGGCGCCCGTCGCATCGACCTGTCCCGTGGCGAACTGGAACGTGATCGTGCCGTCCGGGGCAATGACGATCGCGAATGTCTCCACCTTGCCGATGTCCGTGGATTTCTGTCCGCACACGGGAGGGTTGGCCACCGCGGTCAAGGTCGCCTGCCCCTGCCAGTTGCCCGCGTAGCACGCCGGGCAGGGGGTGAGCGTGGTCGGCGGTGGCGCGGGCGCGAGCGTGGTGGTGGTCGTAGTGGGGGTGACGACGACGGCGACGGTCGTGGTCGTCGTGGCGTCATTCCCGCCGCCGCTCGCCGCCACCGCGACTCCAGCGATCGCGGCGCCGCCGGCCACGATGCCGACGACCGCCGCGGTGCCGATGCCCCCACCGCCCGCGGCTCCCGCGGAGGCGCCCGCCGCCGTGGCCGCGGGCGCGGCGACCACGCCGGACGAGCTGAAGCCGGCCGGCACCACGGCCGCACCGGATGGCCCGCCCACGATCAGGGACGCGGGCGCGGCGGAGGCGACGCCCGCCATCATCTTCTTGTCCGCGCACATCATGGGCTCGGGCACGACGCTCGCGGCAAACTCCTGCGTCC
The DNA here is from genome assembly GCA_003222295.1 of Acidobacteriota bacterium. Lineage (GTDB taxonomy): Bacteria > Acidobacteriota > Vicinamibacteria > Fen-336 > Fen-336 > AA29. The sequence continues at coordinate 1,728 of QHVP01000336.1, forward strand.
GGTTCACCCGGAACTGGCGGTCGGTCGCCTCGATGTAGTAGCGGATCGTCTTGAGCGACTTCTTCGGCTTCGGCAGGACGCCGGTGAAGACCTCGCCCGACCGAGTCATGTTCACGAAGTACCAGGGGCCGCCTTCGCCACGAAACTGCACCCGCGCGCGGCCTATGGCGTCCGGGTCGCCGAGCCGCGCCTCGAGCTGCGGAAATCTCTCGGCGACCATGCACGCCACCGCGGAGTGATCGATGAGCGGCCCCTCCGCCCACAGGGGCGTGGCCAACGCCAGCAAGCAGGCGACGGGGAAGACGCGTGAGCCACGCATCGGGGTGACCTCTCTGGTTTTTCGGTTGGTTCTCGGCCGCGGAGACGGGGAGCGCGACAGCTTGGCTCGAACGTCGAGCGCTGTCAATGTCGAGGCCCGCGGGATTATTTCAGCCCGAACTCCCGGGAGCGCAGGTTCTTGATGCGGTCGCGGACCTGCGCCGCCCGCTCGAACTCGAGGGCCTTGGCCGCCTCGCGCATCGTCTTCTCGAGGGCCTTGATCTCCTTCTCGATCTCGTCGATCGAGCGGTAGCGCTCTTCCGGCGTCTCCTCGATCTCGGGCACGCCCACGTAGTCCGCCTCGTACACGGAGGACAGCAGCTCGCCCAGGTGCTTGGTGATCGTCTCCGGTGTGATCCCGTGCTCCTGGTTGTAGGCTTCCTGGATCCCGCGCCGGCGGGTGGTCTCGCCGATGGCGAACTTCATGGAGTCCGTCATCTTGTCCGCGTAGAGGATGGCCGTGCCCTCGAGATGGCGGGCGGCGCGTCCCATGGTCTGGATCAGCGACCCACCCGACCGCAGGAAGCCCTCCTTGTCCGCGTCCAGGATGGCGACCAGGGAGACCTCGGGCAGGTCAAGCCCCTCGCGCAGGAGGTTGATCCCGACGAGCACGTCGAATTCGCCCTTGCGCAGGTCGCGCAGGATCTTCACGCGCTCCAGGGTCTCGATGTCCGAGTGCAGGTAGCGCACGCGCACGCCGAGGTCGTGGTAGTACTCGGTCAGGTCCTCGGCCATGCGCTTGGTCAGGGTGGTGACCAGCACGCGCTGGTTGGCCGCCACCCGCATGCGGATCTCGGCCAGGAGGTCGTCCACCTGGCCCTTCACCGGCCGCACCGAGACCTGCGGATCGATCAGCCCGGTGGGCCGGATGACCTGCTCGACCACCACCCCGCCCGCTTTCTGCAGCTCGTAGGGGCCGGGGGTGGCCGAGACGTAGACCGCCTGGCCGACGCGCTGCTCGAACTCCTCGAAGCTGAGGGGCCGGTTGTCGAGGGCGGACGGGAGCCGGAAGCCGAACTCGACGAGCGTCGACTTGCGCTGCCGGTCGCCGTGGAACATCGCGCGCACCTGCGGGACCGACTGGTGCGACTCGTCGATGATCATCAGCGCGTCCTTGGGCAGGTAGTCGAGCAGGGTGGGCGGCGGCTCCCCCGGACGCCGGCCGGAGAGATGGCGCGAGTAGTTCTCGATGCCGTGGCAGTGCCCCACCTCGCGCAGCATCTCGAGGTCGAACATCGTGCGCTGGAAGAGGCGCTGCGCTTCGAGCAGCTTGCCCTGTCCTTCCAGCTTCGCCTTCTCCTCGATCAACTCCGCCTCGATCGTCTTGAGGGCGTCCTGCAGCTTCGGCTGCGGGGTGACGTAGTGGCTGGACGGGTAGATCGCGACCTGGGCCAGGCGGCCCAGCGTCTTGCCCGTGAGGGGATCGAAGGAGACGATCGACTCGACCTCGTCCCCGAACAGCTCGATGCGGATCCCCGTCTCCTCGTAGGCGGGCACGATCTCGATCACGTCCCCGCGCACGCGGAAGGTCCCGCGGCGCAGGTCGAAGTCGTTGCGGTCGTAACGGGCGTCGACGAGCTTGGAGAGCAGGTCGCGACGGTCCAGCGTCTCTCCCTGCCGGACGAACAGGAGCATCCCGTAGTACGACTCGGGCGAGCCCAGGCCGTAGATGCAGGAGACGGAGGCCACGATGATGACGTCGCGACGCTCGAAGAGGCTGCGCGTCGCGCTCAGCCGCATGCGATCGATCTCGTCGTTGATGATCGCTTCCTTGTCGATGTACGTGTCCGACTGGGGAACGTACGCCTCCGGCTGGTAGTAGTCGTAGTACGACACGAAGTACTCGACCGCGTTCTTGGGGAAGAACCCCTTGAATTCCTGGTACAGTTGCGCGGCCAGGGTCTTGTTGTGGGCCAGCACCAGGGCCGGACGGTTCACCTGGGCCAGCACGGAGGCCATGGTGAAGGTCTTGCCGCTGCCCGTGACCCCGAGGAGCACCTGATGCCCGTCCCCGCGGCGGATCCCCTCCGTCAGCTCGGCCAGGGCGGTGGGCTGGTCCCCTTGCGGCTGGAAGTCGCTGACCAGCTCGAAACGGCTGTCGGCGGAGGCGGGGGCGAGGCGCTTCTCCGGCGCGCGCATGGGACTCATGTCAGGACCTCTCTCGGACGGAAGGCCAGCCCCTTATTTTATGGCCTCGCAGCCCGTGGCGCGAGGCCGGAGGCCGGAAGCGACACCCGCGCCGCCTACGGTAGAATGGCCCCTCATTTGCGAGGCCGTCATGGATAGCGCCACGACCGTCATCGACGCGCACGCCGACTTCGAAGGGACGCTAAGAGGCAAGGACGCCCAGGTCCTGGGCCGGTTCCGCGGCCAGATCGACCTGACCGGCCGCCTGGTGCTGGGGGAAGGCTCGAAAGTCGACGCCAAGGTCACCGCGGACACGGTGGAGATCGCGGGCGAGTTCAAGGGCGAGCTGAAGGCCCGCAGCCTCTCCGTCCTGGAGAAGGGCCGCGTGGACGGCACCATCGACGCCCAGCGGCTCGCGATGCGCGAGGGCGCGCTGCTCAACGGCTCGGTGAATGCGGGCGACGGGCGCTCCCCGGCCCGTGCCAGCCTGGCAGGGTTGACCACCGGGTGATCCTCCGCGAGCTGGCCGAGCGCCTCGGCTGCGTCCTCCGCGGGGACGGAGCCGTCGAGGTGCACCGGGTCAGCGGAATCGAAGACTCGGGGCCCGGCGACCTCACCTTCGTGGCGAATCCGCGCTACGTGCCGCGGCTGGCCACCACCCGGGCCTCCGCCGTCATCCTGTCTCCGGAGCTGCAGACGCCCCTGCCGAGCCTCGTCTCCCCCAACCCCTACCTCGCGTACGCGCGCGCGGCGGGGATCCTGCATCCGCAGGCGCGGCCCGTCCCCGGCGTCGATCCTCGGCACGCGTCCGCATCGGCGCGCGCACCGCCGTGCACGCCCACTCCGTCCTTTACCCCGACGTCGAGGTCGGCGAGGACTGCGTCCTCCATTCCGGCGTGCACGTCCGCGAGGCCTGCCGCCTCGGAAACCGCGTCATCGTCCAGAACGGCGCGGTCATCGGCGGCGACGGCTTCGGGTTCGCGCGCGACCAGGACGGACGTTACGAGAAGATCCCGCAGGTCGGGATCGTGGTGGTGGAGGACGACGTCGAGATCGGCGCCCTGGTGGCCATCGACCGCGCGGCCATGAGGGAGACGCGCATCGGGCGCGGCACC
>QHVP01000333.1 GCA_003222295.1 Acidobacteriota bacterium
GAGGGCCTGGACCTCGTCGCCGAGGCCGGGCACCAGCACGACCACGCACACGTCCACCGTCCCCACGATCTCGACCTCGCCCTGGCCTACCCCCACCGTCTCCACGAGCACGACGTCCTTCCCGGACGCGCCCAGGACCGTGATCGCGTGCGCGGTGGCGGCGGCCAGGCCGCCCAGGTGCCCGCGCGTCGCCATCGACCGGATGAAGACGCCGCCGTCCACGGCGTGGGCCTGCATCCGGATGCGGTCGCCCAGTATCGCGCCTCCCGTGTACGGCGAGGTGGGATCGACGGCGATCACGCCGACCGTCCGGCCCTGGGCCCGGAGATGCGCGGTCAGCCGATCGACGAGGGTCGATTTGCCCGCTCCCGGAGGCCCGGTCACGCCGACGACGAGGGCACGGCCCGCGTGCGGGAACAGCGTGGACAGCAGCGGCGCCGCCGCCGGCGCGCCGTCCTCGATCCAGCTGATGGCCCGCGCCACCGCGCGCACGTCCCCCGCGAGCACCTCTTGCGCCAGAAGGGCGGGATCCCTCAGCGGACCATCCCTTTGAGATGCAGGAGCTCGCGCGCGATGACCAGGCGCTGCACCTCGCTCGTGCCCTCGCCGATCGTGCCGAGCTTGCTGTCCCGCAGGTAGCGCTCGACCGGGTAGTCCTTGAGGTACCCGTAACCGCCGTGGATCTGCACCCCGTCGAGCGCGATCTCGACCGCGGCCTCGCTGGCGAAGAGCTTGGCCATCGAGGACTCGACCTTGTGCTCCTTCCCGGCGTCGCGCAGCGACGCGGCGTGCCAGGCGAGCAGGCGCGAGGCGCTCACCCTGGTGGCCATGTCCGCGATCTTGAACTGGATGGCCTGGAGCCCTGGGAATACGTCATCGACGCTTCCAGCGACGCCTGGGCGATCCCGATGGAGAAGGCGGCGATGCCGATGCGCCCGCGGTCCAGGATCTTCAGCGTGTCCACGAACCCGTGGCCCTCCTGGCCCAGGAGGTTCTGGGCGGGCACGCGGCAATCCTCGAAGACGAGCTCGGAGGTGTCCGACGACCGCACACCGAGCTTGTCCTCCTTCTTGCCCGACCGGAAGCCCTTCATCCCGCGCTCCAGGATGAAGGCGGAGATGCCCTTGTTGCCCCGGGCGCGATCGGTGACGGCCATGACCACGGCCGTGTCCGCCACGCGCCCGTTGGTGATGAACGTCTTGGATCCGTTGAGAACCCAGTGCGCTCCGTCGCGCACGGCGGTCGTCTTCGTCCCTCCGGCGTCCGAGCCGGCGCTGTTCTCCGTCAGCCCCCAGCAGCCGACCTTCTCCCCCCGCGCGAGCGGGGTGAGGTACTTCTTCTTCTGGTCCTCGCTGCCGGCCAGGAAGATGTGCCCCGACGAAAGGCTGTTGTGGGCGGCGACGGAGAGCGCCACTCCCGCGTCGACGCGCGCGAGCTCTTCCATGACGATCGCGTAGTCGAGCGTGGACATCTCGGAGCCGCCGTACCGAGCCGGCCAGACGACGCCCATGAGACCCAGCTCGCCGAGCTTGGTGAACACCTCGCGCGGAAACGCCTGCTTCTCGTCCCATTCGCGCGCGTGGGGACCGATCTCCGCCTCCGCGAACTCCCGGACGGTCTTCTTGAGGAGCTGTTGATCCTCGCTGAGACTGAAGTCCAAAGGGGCCCTCCCTCCAGGTAATCTAGCACCTTGAGGCTCATCGGCCGCCTGCTCCTCGTCGGCGTGCTGGGCGCATTCGCGCTCTTTGGCTACGTCTGGATGGGCTTGCCCGGACGGGGTGACGTGCATGCGCTGGCCGGCAGCAACCCCGGCACCACGGGTGTCATGCGCCAGCGCGAAGCGGAGGCGCGCGCGGCCGGACGCTCCTCCCCGCGCATCCAGAGCTGGGTCCCCATCTCGCGCATGTCGCGGCACCTCGTGCATGCGGTGCTCTCGTCGGAGGACCAGAAGTTCTTCGGCCACCAGGGCGTGGACTGGGACGCCATCGAGAAGTCGGTACAGGAGGACCGCAAGGAGCGGCGCTTCGCGCGCGGCGGCAGCACCATCACCCAGCAGCTCGCCAAGAACCTCTACTTCACGACGCACAAGAGCCTGGTGCGCAAGGCGCGCGAGCTGATCGTCGCGCGCTGGCTGGAGGAGGACCTCAGCAAGCGCCGCATCCTGGAGCTCTACCTCAACGTCATCGAGTGGGGCGACGGCGTGTACGGCGCGGAGGCGGCCGCCCAGCGCTACTTCGGCAAGCCCGCCTCCGCCCTCGACGCCGACGAGGCGGCGGGGCTGGCCGCGATGATCCCCAATCCCCGGCGGATCAACCCGCGCGTGGATGCCGGCCGGTTTGCGCGCGCGCAGCGACGCGTCGTGTGGCTGATGGCCCACGCCGGGTACCTGAGTCGCTCCGGCCTCGGCGCGGAGCCGCCACCGGAGCCGGTCGAGGAGGACGAGCCGGCCCCGCCGGAGACGCCTCGCGAGCCCATCCCCTCCGGCCCCGCCTCGCCCGCCGAGCCCGTCCCGCCCGCCACGCCCGAACCGACGCCTTCGCCGGTGTAGCATAGGCGGCTGCGAGGGCCTATGGAGAGACGCTGTCCCGACTGCGGTGCTGCGCTTCCCCAGGGCGTGCCGGTGTGGGTCCGGCACTTGAAAGTGGCGGACGCCATGACGGTGGAGCCGGTCACCATGGGGCCCGAAGACAGCCTGATGCGGGCGGTCGAGCTGATGCAGAAGAACGGGATCCGCCGTATCCCCATCGTGGTGGCGGACCATCTCGTCGGGATCCTCGCCCAGGGCGACCTCAACCGCGCCCAGCCGTCCGCGCTCACGGACTCCCAGGACGAGTTCACGCGCGTGATGGAGGGGACGCCCGTCTCGCGCCTCATGATCCAGAACCCCGTGACGGTGTCCGAGGAGACCCCCTTGTCCGACGCGGCCCAGACCCTCCATACCATGAAGTTCGGCGCCCTGCCCGTCACCCGGGATGGCCGTCTGGTGGGGATCCTGACCGACAGCGACCTCCTTCGGTGCCTCATCGACCTCCTCGCCCACGGCGGATGAGCGGCAGCTTGACCGCGTCTGGCGCCGCGGGTGCGCCGGAGGCGGCGCTGCCCGCTCCCGACGTCGAGACCTCGTCGGACGGCTATGCGCGCCGCTTCTCCGGAGCGGTCGGGGCGTGGTTCCTCGAGGTCCAGGCCCGCATCGCGCTGGCCCTCCTCGCGCCCTGGCCGCGCGCGCGCGTGCTCGACGTCGGGGGAGGCCATGCCCAGCTCACCGGCCCGCTCGTCGACGCGGGCTACGACGTCACCGTGTACGGCAGCTCCGATCTCTGCGCCGCGCGCGTGCGTCCCTGGACCGAGAAGGGACGCGCGCGGTTCCTGGCCGGCAGCCTCGAGCGCCTGGCCGCCGCCGACCGCGCGTTCGACCTCGTGATCTCGTTCCGGCTCCTCCCGCATGTCGCGGACTGGCGGGGGCTCGTGGGCGAGCTGGGCCGCGTCGCCGACCGGGCCGTGCTCGTGGACTACCCCACGCGCCGTAGCCTCAATGCCGTCGCGGGCCCGCTCTTCGAGGTCAAGCGCGGCGTGGAGGGGAACACCCGGCCCTTCACCGTGTTCGCGGACACCGAAGTGCGCGCCGCCTACACCGCCTGCGGCTTCGAGCCGACGGCGCGCGAGCCCGAGTTCGTGATGCCCATGGCGCTCCACCGCGCGATCGGCGTCGCCGCCCTGTCGCGGCTGACCGAAGGTGCGTCCTCGGTGCTCGGCTTGCGCAAGGCGATGGGGTCGCCGGTCATCCTGCGGGCGGAGCGACGTGGCTGAAGCGCTGGCCTCGGCGGCGCCCGCGCCGGAGCCGTGGGCGCTCGCGCTGTTCCGCCGCTCCGTCCTCAAGCAGCGCAAGTACGCCGAGATCGCCGCGGCCCTGGGGCCGACCGACGGCCTGCGTTGCCTGGATCTCGGCTCGGACAACGGCGTGGTCAGCCTCTTGCTGCGCCGCGCCGGCGGACGATGGGCCTCCGCCGACCTCACCGAGGAGGCAGTGGCCTCCATCCGCGCCCTCGTGACGACGGACGTGCACCGCACGGACGGCACGGGGCTGCCCTTCGGCGACGCCGAGTTCGATCGCGTGGTCGTGGTGGACATGCTCGAGCACGTGGCGGATGACGCCCTCTTCGCCGCCGAGCTGGCGCGCATCACGCGCCCCGGGGGCCGCCTGGTCGTGAACACGCCGCATCTGAAGCGAAGCGCGCTGCGCCGCGTGCGCCATGCCCTCGGCCAGACGGACGAAAAGCACGGCCACCGCCGGCCCGGCTATACCGCCGAGGGCCTGGGCGCGCTGCTCGCCCCCGGTTTCGCCCTGGAATCGCATCACACGTACTCGCGCTTCTTCTCCGAGCTCGTGGACACCGCGATTGGCGCGGGCCTGGGCGCGCTCGGGAAGCGCTCCTCGGCCAAGGGAATGGTGGTGACGGGCGACGACGTGGGCCGCCATCGGAAGCTGTTCCGCGCCTACGGGGCGATCTACCCCGGAGTGTGGCTCGTCTCCCGCCTCGACGCGCTGGTGCCGGCGTCGGGCTACATGCTCATCGCCACCGCGCGGCGGCGAGGCTGAGATGCCGCCGAAACGGTTCGGGCGCTACGAGGTCCAGCGCGAGATCGGCGAGGGCGCGATGGGCCGCGTGTATCGCTGCTTCGAT
>QHVP01000337.1 GCA_003222295.1 Acidobacteriota bacterium
AGCGTCAGTGAAGTGGGCGCGGAGAGGACGAGCCGCTGTCGTCCACGGAGGTCGACCGCGTGCAGTGCGCGATCCATCCACCATCCCCCCGCCGTGAACCACACCTCGTCGCCGGAGGGCGACCAGGCGAGGCCGCGCGCACTGCGCCAGACCTCCGTCAGGGGCGTGAAATTCCCCTCCAGGTCCACGACCGCCACGCGTCCCACGATGCCGGGGCCGGTGGTGTCCTCCAGGAACGCGATGCGCTGGCCATCGGGCGAGAAGCGCGGCCACTGGATGGACCGCGCCACGTGCAGGACGTGCCCGGGGGGATACTCGAGCCGGCTCTCTGCCCCTCCCGGGCCGGTCGTGACAATGGTCGCGAGTTCCTTGCCCGCCGGGTCCCAGTCCGCGTTCTCCACGTCGGTCCGTACTTCGCGGGGACGCCCATCCCCGTCGAGGGGCGCCGTGGCCAGCCTTCCCACGAAGTGTTTGCCCCCGACGAACCTGCGGTCGAGGGACAGGGCCAGCTCCCCTCTGCGAGTGGCCAGCACCTCGGCCCCGGCGTAGCGGGGCAGCTCCCGCGACTTCGGGCCCTCGGATGGATCGAGGCGCCACACGCCGCGGTGGTTGCGATCGCCCGCCTCGCTGTAGACGACGGCCTGTCCTTCCGATGCGAAGCGCGCACCGCCGATACGGCCGCGGCGGAAGGTGAGCTGCTCGAAGCTCGGCGACCGCCGTGGGAATTGGCCGATGGCCCAGGCGACGCCCACGGCAGCCACGGCCAGCATGGCGGCGAGGAGGGCGCGCCGTCGCCACGAAGCAGCGGAGGCGGTGGTCAGGCGGCCGGCCAGCGTCCCGTCCCGGAGCTGCTGCAGCTGGAAGGCCAGGTCGCGGGCGGACTGGAACCTCTCGTCGACGCTCTTCTCCAGGCAGCGCCGGACCGTGACTGCCGCCGCCAACGGGAGGCTGGGGTTGATCTCGAGAGGATCAGCGGGCTCCTCCCGGAGCACGGCATGCAGCGTCTCCACCGTCGAAGCGCGCTGGAACGCGCGCGTACTCGTGAACATCTCGTAGAGGATGGCGCCCAGCGAGAAGAGGTCCGTGCGTTGGTCCACGCGTTCGGCCCGCGCCTGCTCGGGCGACATGTACCCCGCGGTGCCGCGGATCATGCCCGGCCTGCTGGCGTCGGCTGTCGTCTCGTCCGACGGGGAATCCGAGAGCCGCTCCGAGAGCTTGGCCAGGCCGAAGTCGAGGAGCTTGATGCGCCCGTCGGTCGTGATGAACGTGTTCGCGGGCTTGACGTCGCGATGCCAGATGCCCTTGGCGTGGGCCGCGCCGAGGGCCTGGGCCATCTGGATCCCATAGTCGAGCGCCTTGCGGTACGGCACGGGGCCGCGATCCAGGCGATCTCGCAGTGATTCGCCTTCGAGGAGCTCGGAGATGACGTAGGGCATCCCGTTCTCGACCCCGACGTCGAAGACGACCAGGATGTTCGGATGGTGGAGGCTCCCCGCCGCCCGCGCCTCCCGGCTGAATCGGTCGATGTGCTCGGGAGTGGTCGTCAGCGACGGATGGACGATCTTGAGCGCGACGTCACGCTGCAGGCGGGGGTCGCGGGCGCGGTAAACCTCGCCCATGCCTCCGACGCCGAGCAGGCCCACGATCTCGTAGGGACCGAGGCGGTCGCCGGCCGCGAGGGAAATGTTGGCCTCCTACGACGTCACGTTTCCTTGATCCGGATCACCACGCCGGCCGAAAGGCGGGGATACCAGTTCACTTCTCNNNGGTCCCCGAATGGTTCTTGCGTCCGGCCACAAAATCAATCCCGCCTCCGAAGGTGACGGCTCCGCGGTGTCCGTCGAGAGTGCTGCCTTCGCTGAAGGCGCCCCCGATCGTCCCTTGTAAGAAGGGCACGTACGTCTTGTAGGCAAACTTGACCAGCGTGCGGCGAACGCCCAGGCCGAACGTGTACTGGTTCAGGTCGACTCCGTCGTGCTTGCCCCAGACGTGACCGCTGAAATCGAGAATCACCATCCAATGCCGGGCCGCCTTCTTGAAAGCGGCCGTCGCGGCCGGGGTGACGCGGTCCACCGCAATCGCGCCTGAGAGGTGGTAACCCCCGAGATTGCTCAGATGAGCGCCCGAGACGGCTGCGCTCAGCTCCGACCAGTGATCGTCCGCGCGCACGCTCGCGGGAAGGAACAGCACCAGAAGGACGAGCCAGGGTCGAGGAGTGCCCATGCGATACCTCCTTCATCCAATGGAGGCCAGCGCTGAAGGACCGCGTCGATCGGTCATCCGCGATCGCGGATCGCCCGGAACCTCCGGAGCCG
>QHVP01000338.1 GCA_003222295.1 Acidobacteriota bacterium
ATGATGCCGATGCGCACATCCTTGTCGCACGCGAACTCGCCCACCTCGGCCGGAAGCCTGCGCAGGGATGCCCGACTACCGAGGTGCGCGGATGCGCCGCATGACCTCCGACTCGGTAAAGCATCGCCGCATCCCCTCGTTGGGCAGGCCATCAGAGATGCCGTCGCTCAAAGCACGCGCTCGGGTTGCCAGTTCGTCGGTACCGTCGAGTTCGATCAGCGCATCGAGCGCGAGTAGTCGGATCGCCGGATCGCCGGTCCCATCCGCGACGCACACGGCCGCCTTGGCATCGGCGATTGCGTCGCCCGCTCGCGCGAGCGAATGTAGACCCCGCGCCCTCGTGATCAGGCCGAGCGCTTCATACTTCGGTCGCCCTCGGGCGCGGCACTGCTCGATGCTGTCGGTTGCCGTGGCGATGGCCTCGTCGGAGGGGCGAGCTCTTGACGGTGTGGCCACCCCCCGGCGATTTTCGCAACCTTGAGCGATCTAGGAGCGTCTCAAGGGAGAGACCGACGCCCAGGAGGCGGCATGTCAATGTTCAAGAGATTGTTCGGACAGGAGAAGGACGTAGCCAAGCCGCGGATCCGGATCTGCGTCGAATGTGGCATGCCCATCGCAGAGCACAAGGAGTGGTGCGCCATCCTGCGCGGCCAGCAGGAGAGGGACGCCGCGAAGCAGCAGACGGCCTAGACCGGCCGCGACGGCTCCTTCTCCGCCGGACCGTTCGCGGCCACCCAGGCCCTGAATCCGCCCGCGACGTGCGCGACCTTCTCGAGTCCCATCTCCTCGAGCGTCCGGGCGGCGAGGGCCGAACGGCCCGCGCTGGCGCAATAGAGAAGGAGCGTCTTGCCCGAAGCGAACACGGGCTTGTGGTACGGGCTCTCCGGATCGGCGTAGAACTCGAGCATGCCGCGGGGCGCGGGCTCGGCGCCGGGGATCATCCCGTCGCGCGCCCTCTCGTCCGGCTCGCGGAGGTCGACGAACGCGACATCCGGGCGGCCGAGGGCGGCCATCGCCTCTGACACCGTCCACGTCTGGACCTCGCCGCTGGCCTCGGCGACCATCTGCTTGAATCCCTTCTTCATCGGCTCCCTCCTCGCTAAAGGCTCCCGTGCGCCGCCGTCCGGCCGGCCGTGCGAAAATGCCTCAGGCGTGAGGATCGGCCGCTCGACGCCCAGAAGTCGTTAGGGACTATTGAAAGAACCCTGAAGCGCTTCTGAGAACCCCGGCCATGACGTCCCATGTCCACGCCCCCGCTTTACTGCGCGTTCGGAGCCTTCCGCCTCGAGGCGGCCGAGAAGGTCCTCTACGAGAGCGACCGACCGGTCCCCCTCACGCCCAAGGCGGTGGAGACGTTGCTCGCGCTTGTCGCGCGGCACGGACGGTTGGTCACGAAGGAGGAGCTGCTGAGGATCGTCTGGCCGGACACGTTCGTGGAGGAGAACAACCTGGCCCAGAACATCTCGCTGCTGCGGCGCGTCCTGGGTGAGGGGGCCGGTGGCCGACGGCTGATCGAGACGGTCCCGAGACGCGGGTATCGGTTCGTGGGGCCGGTCGAGGAACGGCCCGGCAGGCTCGCGGAGGAAACGGCGGCCGAAGCGCGTTCAGCGGCGGTGGCGCCGGACATCGCTGCGATCGCCGTCCTGCCGTTCGCCGACATGAGCCCCGGCCGCGACCAGGACTACTTCTGCGAGGGCCTGGCCGAGGAGCTGATCAACGCGCTCACCCAGATCGAAGGCCTGCGCGTGGCGGCCCGGACCGCGTCCTTCCACTTCCGCGGAGGCGCGGACGTGCGCGAGGTGGGCGCTCGGCTCGGCGTAGGGACGCTGCACGAGGGCAGCGTCCGCAAGGCGGGCGAGCGGCTGCGCGTCACCGTCCAGTTGATCGAGACCACCACCGGCTATCACCGGTGGTCCCGGCGCTTCGACCGGCAGCTCGACGACGTGTTCGCGATCCAGGACGAGATCGCGGAGAGCGTGGCCAGCTCCCTCCGGGGCGGCGTCCTCAGCCCGCGCGAGAAGGAGCTGTTGCTCCGCCCACAGACCGGGCCCGCCGCCTATGAGCACTACCTGCGAGGCCGCCAGCTCCTCCCCCGGCTGACGCGCGCGGACCTGCAGGCGAGCGCCCAGCTGTTCGAGCGCGCGGTCGCGCTCGATCCCGGCTACGGGCCGGCCTGGGCCGGCCTGGCCATGGTGCATGCCACGCTCTACGAGTGGTTCGGTGCCACCGACGACGACCTCGCCCGGGCCGAGAGGACGAGCGAGCGCGCGCGGGCCCTGGCCCCGGGCCTCGCCGACGCCCACGTGGCGCGCGGCTGCGCGCTCTCGCTCTCGCGCCGCTACGCCGACGCCGCGCGCGCGTTCGAGGAGGCGATCCGCATCAACCCGAACCTGTTCGATGCCTACTACTACTTCGCGCGGACCAGCTTCGCCGGCGGCGAGATCGCGCGGTCGGCCGAGCTGTTCGGCAAGGCGGCCCAGGTCCGGCAGGAGGATTTCCAGAGCCCCCTGCTGCAGGGGCAGTCGCTGCGCATGATCGGCCGCGCCGACGAGGCCCTCCACGCGACGCGGGAGGGCATCGCCCGCGTCGAGCGCGCCCTCGAGCTGAACCCCTCGGACGCCCGTGCGCTCTCCATGGGCTCGAACTGGCTGTTCCACGATGGCCAGCCGGAGCGGGCCCTGGAGTGGTCGCGACGGTCGCTCGAGCTCCATCCGGACGACCCCGGCACGCTCGTGAACGCCGCCTGCCTGCGCTCGAAGCTGGGCCGGAAGGAGGAGATGCTGGAGATCCTCGAGCGCGTGTTCGGGCGCGGCTGGGGCAAGCGCGACTGGATCGAGCACGATCCCGACTACGACCTCGTGCGCGATGACCCGCGGTTCCAGAAGCTCCTGGAAAGGCTGAAGTGAACGAGCCGACGCTCGACCAGGGCCGGGTGGCCGTTAGTCCGGGCCGGGATCGGGTGGAGCGCAGGCGCCCGGCCCGATGGCGCCTTCGTTGAAGGCGGCCAGCGTGGCCGTGTAGGTTCCGGTGACGGCTGCATCCAAGAACCCGTCGCCGGCGGGCGGCACGATCAGGCCGGCCAGCAGCGCGTCGGCGGCGGCGATGGTGGCCTCGACCGCGGACGCGTCGGCCCCGGCCGCGATGCTGAGCTTGGCCGCGATGAGCTGGTGGGCGAGGGCGGTGAGCCCGTTGCCGGACGCCGGCGTACTCAGTATCGACACGAGCTCGTCGACCGTGTAGGCCACGGTCCCGAGGGTCAGGCTCGACAACGGCCAGTCCACGCAGTGGACGTTCCCAGGGAAGGTCGAGCAGATGACGGGGTTGAAGAACCTCCAGTAGTCCTGCCCGTACGTGCAGCCGCCTCCGGTATTGCCACAGGCCAGCGTCGAGAGGGCCAGGGCGGACGTGAAGTCGCTGCGGTTGAGCGTGCTGGTGGCGTGAGCGAAGGAGCGGACGACGTAATCGGTCCCGCACGTGAGCGCGGCGGTCTTTGCACAGGCGCGGATCGTCGGAAGACAGCCAGACGTTTCCGCTGGCGGCGTAATCGGCGGCGCGCATCCATTGGAGCGAGAACCCGGCGGTGGCGCCGGTGGCGGCAGCGTCGGCGCAAACCTGGACGAGGGCCGAGGACTGCGTCGCGCCCGCGCCGCCGATCGCGGGCGTGCTCATCCTTCCCGTCTTCCCCGCCTGTGCGGGCGCGCTCACGAGAGCCAGCAGGCCGGCGGCCGCCAGCACGGGACCGCGCCCCACGATCGCGGCGGCAATCGAGTTCTTCATCGGGATCCTCCTGTGTTGTCGTGAGGATCGGCCGAGCGGCGACGGAAATCGTTAGGAAGGCATGAAAGAAGGCTGAAACGGTTCTGATGGCGAGTCTTCTCCGCCCCGTTGGCCTGAGCTGATACGCTTTGCGAAGGAGCGTCTGCCATGGAACGCATGAACGCGTCGGACTTTCCGCCCGAGCTTCTCGACGATCTCGACCTGTACGTCCACGGCAACATGGATCGCCGCACGTTCATCGACCGTTGCGGCCAGTACGTCGTCGGCGGCCTGACCGCGGCCGCGCTCTTCGAGGCCCTCGCCCCCAACTACGCCTGGGCAGAGCAGGTGGCCAAGGACGACAAGCGCATCACGGCCGAGTACGCGACCGTGCCGTCGCCGGACGGCAACGGCTCCATCAAGGGCTACCTCGTGCGCCCGGTCAAGGCCAGCGCGAGCGCCAAGGTGCCCGCCGTGCTCGTGGTCCACGAGAACCGCGGGCTCAACCCGTACATCGAAGACGTGGCCCGGCGGCTGGGCACGGAGAACTTCATGGCCTTCGCTCCGGACGGCCTCACTTCCGTGGGCGGCTATCCCGGTAGCGACGAGGAAGGCGGCGCGCTCTTCGCCAAGGTCGATCGCGCCAAGATGACCGAAGACTTCGTGGCCGCTGCCAATTGGCTGCGCGCCCGTTCCGAGAGCACGGGTAAGCTCGGCGTCATCGGGTTCTGCTTCGGAGGAGGGATCGCCAACACGCTGGCCGTGCGGATGGGCGCCGATCTCGCCGCCGCCGTCCCCTTCTACGGCTCCGCGCCTGCCGCGGCCGACGTGCCGAAGATCAAGGCCGCCGTGCTCGTGCACCACGGTGAGCTCGACAAGAGGCTCGTGGAGGGCTGGCCCGCCTACGAGGCGGCCCTGAAGGCCGCGAACGTGCGCTACGAAGGCTACGTCTATCCCGGCGCGAACCACGGCTTCCACAACGACACGACCCCGCGCTACGACGAGGCGGCGGCCAAGCTCGCCTGGGAGCGGACCGTGGCCTGGTTCAACAAGTACCTGAGGACGAGCTAGGGACTGTTCCTCAACGCCCCGCTACCGCTTCGGCAGGGCGACCTGTTCCTCGGTCGAAACTCTGAACCGCCGGAACCGCTCGTAGCGCGCCACGCCATCGAACGGGGCCAGGAACGTCTTGATCTTCGCGCGTGGGACGTCGGCGAAGTGCTCCCTCATCTCGGTGGGCAC
>QHVP01000339.1 GCA_003222295.1 Acidobacteriota bacterium
ACCGACCACGCCGGCCGCTCCCACGACGCCCCCGAGTCCCTCGATGGCCGCAGGCAGCACGCTCACATTCGTCTCGGGCGCGGGAGCACTGCCCGTGGCGGGCGCGAGCGTCGTGATCACGGGTCAATCGCCTGCAGGCGCGTTCAGTGACACGGTGGTTGCGGATTCTCAAGGACGGATCGTTCTCGGCCGGCAGGTCCTTCTCACCCCTCCTCCGACCCTGGACGTGGTGGCGCCCGGGTTCCTCACGCGGAACACCATTCTTCGCACCGACGGGGCCCAGCTCTTCTCGCTGTGGCCGACGGAGGGGGTCGCGCCCGCGGACCTCGTCGCCGACCTCGTCTATTCACCGAGCGCCTGACCCGCCGACAACGCGCCCACCCTGCCGTTGCACCGATTGCGTACGGGAGCGGCCGTCGTGGTCGTCCTCGATGCCTCGGTTCAGGACGAGGCCGCCGTGGCTCGACACGAAGAGGCCGTCGCGCGACTGAATGCCATCCTGGGCTCGGCGCAATATTCCGTCAGCCGGTCACCCGCGTCCGTGGGGACTGTCGCCTTCACGGTCAAGGTCGACGCCAGCCCGGCCCTGTGCACGGCCCCCGAAAACACCTCCCGCGTCATCGCCTTCACCACCGTCAACTTCTCGAACGTGGGCGACGTCGCCGGCGGGAGCATCGTCTATTGCGAGCCGCGCTGGGCCCAGGAAGCAGGCGCGGTCGCGCACGAGATTGGCCACACTGCCGGCTTCCGCCATTCGCCCAACCTCACCGACGTCATGTATTGCACGACGCGGCGGCGGACGAACGACTTCTCGGATCGGGAAGCGGGGGCGATGGCTCTCATGCGGCAACGTCGCTCCGGGAATCGTTGGCCGGACAACGATCGCGACGCCACCGCACCCCTAGCGACCGGCTCCCACGAGACGTTCGTTTGCTACTGACACCTCAGGGGCGCGGCGGCCGCCACGCGCACGGATCTCGCCGGGCGGCGACTCAGAGTACGGTGGCCATCGCCATCTTCAGGAAGACGTAGATCCCCCACAACACGAGCACGCCCACCGCGGCGGAGCCGACCGACCGCCGCGACGCCGCCGCGTAGCCGGCGGCGAGCAGGAACAGCAGCCAGACCGTGAACAGGTCCAGGGCGTCGAGAAAAGCGTGGACCGGCTTGGGCACCGCCGACTTCTCGACCAGCGCCGCCGGGTTGGCCTGGATCACCGTCCGCGGGTCGACGCTCCACTCGCCCTTGAGCGAGAGGACCAGCACCACGAGGAGGGTCGCGAGCAGGTAGAAGGCCAGGAGGGCCCACGTCATCACGGCGAGGGATTGCGGGAACGTCGTCTCCGAGGCGTAGAAGAAGCGGTACACGAACAGGAACAGACCCGCGAGCGCGACGATCATGATGGGCAGGAAGACGGTCGGCCCCAGCCAGGCGAACAGCGGCATGAGGCGCGCCTGCCGCTCGACGACGGAGGCGTGCTGCTCGGGCGGGACACGGTCGAGGAACCCCGCCTCCTCGAGCTGCACACGGGACACCTCGAGGTGGTCGGACTTGCGCAACCACACGAACGTGAAGGCGGAGTTGTCGAGGACGATGGCCAGGAGCGGCGCGACGAAGGTCGGACGGGCGGCGATGGAGCGGAACGTCGCGATGGGGGCGAAGTAGAGACCGAAAAGCCTGGCCAGGAACCCGAGTGGGGGCTCTCCGGTGGCGGGCGGGGCTATGGGCGGAGGCAGCGGCTCGATCGCCAGACCAGGTCCCTCCTCGAGGCGCCGTCATTCATACCGCAAGGCCTCGATCGGATCCAGTCGCGCCGCCTTGACCGCCGGCCACAGCCCGAAGGTCAGCCCGGTCACCACCGAGGTCACGAACGCGATCACGACCCAGGTCGGCTGCAGCACGGCCGGGAACGGCGAGAACTTGTCCACCAGCGCGGCCACGCCGCCGCCGATGGCGATGCCCAGGACACCGCCCACGCCGGTGAGGGTCATGGCCTCGGTCAGGAACTGCCATCGGATGTCCCGCTTGCGCGCGCCCAGGGCCTTGCGCACCCCGATCTCGCGCGTGCGCTCGGTGACCGTGACCAGCATGATGTTCATCACGCCCACCCCGCCCACCACCAGCCCGATGGAAGAGATCGCGATCATGACCAGGTAGATGCCGCCCGTGAGCTGGTTGTACAGGTTGGTGAGCGTGTCCTGGGTGAACATCATGAAGGTGTCCTTCTGCGCGAACTTCAGCTTGCGCTGCCGGCGCAGGATCTCGCGGATCTCCTCCGTCGTGCGCTCCATCAGCATGGGGGATGTGGACTTGACGTCGGCGAGGAGGAAGTTGAAGAACGACGCGCGCACCATCGAGCCCATGGGGATGAGGATCAGGTTGTCGCGGTTGAAGTTCAGGAACTTGCCCTTGTGCTCCATCACCCCGATGACGCGGAAGCGGATGCCGTCGAGGGTGATCTCCTTGTCCACCGGATCCACGTAGGGAAACAAGGTCTCCGCGATCTCCGACCCGATCACGGCCACCTTCGAGCCGCGGCTCACGTCGGACGGCGCCAGGAACCGGCCCCGATCGATGAAGGCGTCGTGGACGATCTCGTAGGCCGCCGTGGTGCCGATGAGTTGGGCGTTCTGGACCTTCTCCCGTCCGTACTTGATGTTCTGGGCGGCGGGAAACTCCAGGGGGGCCACCGCCGAGCAGGTCTGGCAGCGCTCGGTCAGCGCCTCCACCTCCAGCTCGGAAAGACCCTTGCGCCGCCGGCGCTCTTCCGTGGAGAGGTTTTCGCCCGGTCCGAAGGGGCGCACGAAGATGACGGCGGTGCCGAATCCCTCGATCTGCGTCGCCATCGACTTGTTGAGGCCGGCGACGATGGCGCTCATGCCGGTGACGGTCATGATGCCCATGACCACGCCCAGGATGGTCAGCCCCGCGCGCATCTTGTAGGCGACGAGGGCGGACAGGCCCATGCCGATGGCCTCCCGCATGCCGGAGAGGACGGGCCAGCGCGCGGTGGCGCGGCGCGCGAGCGTGCTCATTCGTTGCGCAGCGCGACCACGGGATCGAGGGCGGCGGCGCGACCCGCGGGATAGATCCCGGCCACCAGGCCCACCACAGTGGAGACGAAAAGGGCCAGCATCACCGCCCACAGCCGCACCCCCACGAGAAGACGGCCGCCCCCACCAGGCCGAGCAGGCCGCCGAACAGGGACAGGATCACCGACTCCACCAGGAACTGGCGGAGGATGTCGCGGCGGCGCGCGCCCAGGGCCTTGCGCACCCCGATCTCGCGGATGCGCTCGGTCACGGACACGAGCATGATGTTCATGACCACCACCCCGCCCACGATGAGGCTGATGCCCGTCACCACGACCGTCACCACGTAGATGCCGCGGGTGGCGTTCTGCCAGAGCTCGAGCACGCTCTCCCCCGTCTCCACGGAGAAGTCGTCGGGCTTGTTGAAGCCGAGGTGGCGCCGGTTGCGCATGACCACGCGCGCCTGGTCCTGGGCCTTCTCGAAGGCGTCCATGGACCGCGCCTGGACCATGATGTCGACGGACCGCCGGTTCCCGTACATCTTCTGGAAGTAGGAGATCGGCACCCACATGAAGTTGTCCTGGCTGTTGCCGAAGACGGTGCCCTTCTTCTCCACCACGCCGATCACGCGCAGGGCGTGCCCGTCGACCTCGAACTCCTTGCCCAGCGGCTCCATGTTGGGGAAGAAGGCGTCGGCGACGTCGGACCCGATCACCGCCACCGCGGAGCCGCGGTCGATGTCGTCGTCGATGAGGGAGCGGCCGGTGGTGATCTCGCGCATGGTGCCGATGCGGGTGGCGTTCTCGGTCACGCCCATGACCACCACGTTCTCCTGCGTGATGCGCCCGTACTTGGCGTCGCGGCGGGTCTGGAGCATCCCGCCCACTTCCGCACAGGCGTCGCAGGCGTCGCGGACGGCCTGGAGGTCGCGCAGGTTGAGGTCCTTGCGCTTCTGCATCTCCAGCCATTGCTCGCGGCTGGTGATGACGTCCGGAAACTTCTGGACGGTGAAGCTCTGCGAGCCCAGCTCCAGCACGCGCTCCGCGATGTAGGCGTCCAGGCCCTCGGTGATGGCCACCACCGCGATCACCGACGAGACCCCGATGAGGATGCCGAGGACGGTCAGCAGCGAGCGGAGCTTGTTCGACCGCAGGGAGGCGACGGCGATCCGGATCGCTTCACTGAAGGGCATATCGGCCTCTTGTCTAGTCAGGGGGGGCACTCACGCTTCATCCGCGACGGGCGTTCGCGAACCCCCCCTGAAACCCCCCTCGCGCGCCGCCGCCGCTTGCGGCGCCGTCGCGCTCTCCGTGGCCTGCGGGCCCTTGACCCGTCTTTCGTCGCTCTCGATCTTTCCGTCGCGGATGTGGATCGTGCGATGGGCGTGGTCGGCGATGTCCTTCTCGTGGGTGACCAGGATGATGGTGTGGCCCTCCGTGTGCAGCTTCTCGAACAGGCGCATGATCTCCTCCCCGGTGGCGGAGTCGAGGTTCCCGGTGGGCTCGTCCGCGAGCAGGATGGACGGCCCCATGACCAGGGCCCGCGCGATGGCCACCCGCTGGCGCTGGCCCCCGGAGAGCTCGTTGGGCTTGTGGGTCACGCGGTCGCCCAGGTCGACCATCTCCAGGGAGCGGCGCGCGCGCGCCAGCCTCTCCTCCTTGGGAACCCCGGCGTAGACCATGGGCAGCTCCACGTTGTGCAGGGCGGAGGCGCGCGGAAGCAGGTTGAAGGTCTGGAAGACGAACCCGATCTCGCGGTTGCGGATCTCGGCCAGCTCGTCGTCGCCCATCTGCGAGACCAGCTTTCCGCGCAGCACGTAGTTGCCCTTGGACGGAGAGTCCAGGCAGCCGATCAGGTTCATCAGCGTCGACTTGCCCGATCCCGAGGGGCCCATGATGGCGACGTACTCGCCGGGATCGATGGTGAAGCTCACCCCGCGGAGGGCGTGGATCTCTTCCGAGCCCATCACGTACGTTCGCCAGAGATCCTCGGCGCGGATGAGCGGTCCGGCGTGAGCGGCCACCGGGGCCGTGTCGACCACCGTCGTGGACAGACCGCTCACTTGCCGCCCTTCTTCACGTCGAGCTTGATCTTGGCCTCGTCCTTCAGCGTCCGCAGCGTCTTGTAGGAGCCGGTGACGATCTCGTCGCCCTCCTTGAGGCCGTCCGTGATCTCGATCTCCGTCTCCCCGATGATGCCCGTCTTCACCGGCCGGAAGGAGACCTGGCCGTTGCTGACCACGAACACGCCCTCCTTCTCCTCGCCCTTGGCGCGGGGAACGCCGCTGGGTTCGCCCTCGGAGGCCTGCAACGCGGCGGGATCGACGACCTTGCCCTCCTTGCTCACCTCGCGCACCACCACCGCCTGGATCGGTATGGCGAGCACCTTCTCCTTCTTGTTGGTGGTGATCTCCGCCGTCGCGTTGAGGCCCGAGCGCAGCGAGGGCGGCGGCTCCTTCAGGGTGACCGTGACCTTGAAATCCTTGGCCTGGTTGGCCGTGCTCGACGTCGTGGTCGTGGAGGCGTTGGTGGCGCCGCGCGGGATCGCGGAGGAGCCGATCTCGGTGACCTCGCCCTTGAGCTTCACGCCCTCCAGCGCATCCACGCGGACCTCGGCCGGCTGCGCCAGCGTCACGTAGCGGATGTCCGTCTCGTCCACGAGGATCTCCACCTCGAAGGCGGAGACGTCACCCACGGTCATGATCACGGTGGGCGAGAAGCTCTGTGCTCCGATGACCGATTCGCCCTGCTCCTTCTGGAGGCTGGTGACCACGCCGTTCATGGGCGCGACCACGACCGTCTTGCGCACGTCGTCGCTGGTGCTGG
>QHVP01000044.1:0-1260 GCA_003222295.1 Acidobacteriota bacterium
GGCCGCATCCGTGGAGACGACGAGCGTGCGCCGGCCGAGCTGCGCGGAGCGCACGGCGGTGGCCGCGGAGAGGCTCGTCTTCCCGACGCCGCCCTTGCCGGAGTACAGGATGATCCTCATCGCCTTGCTCCCGTGGCCGCGGGCCGGCGCGGCGAGGTGCGTCCGCGTCCGCGACGCCCCGTGCCCACGCCGAACATCACGTCGCCCGTCTCCTTCAGCTCGCCCAGGTTGTGCACGTCGGCGTCGAACTCGGGCACCAGGATCGCGCCCTCGCTGGTCAGGCCCTCCAGCCGGTCGATGCTGCGCCGATCCGCCTTGGCCAGCCGACGCTGATCCTGGAAGACCTCGACGAGCGCCTCCGCGAGGTCGTCGTCGACGTCGGCGGCGGAGCGCGTGGCGGGGAAGCCCTGGGCGGGATCCGGATGCACGCGGTTCACCAGGAAGGCGACGAACGGCATCCCGTTCTCGTCGAGCCTGCGGTGGAAGTAGAGCGCCTCGTCCAGGCTGAGCGCGCCCGGGCCCGCCACCACCACGAAGCCGGCCTCGTCGCTGCGCAGGAGCGCGCGCACGCGGCCCGCGCGCTCCTTGAACCCCGCGTACATGCCCTCGAAGGCGAGGAAGAACTCGGAGAGGTCCTGGAGGAACTGGAGGCCGAGCACGTTGTCGGCCAGCTTCAAGGCCAGGGCGCCCGTGCGCGTGGCCACCTTCAAGGTGAGCCGGCCGGCCACGAAGTAGGGCCTCACGAACCAGCGCAGGATCCCCGTGTCCAGGAAACCCATGAGCCGCTCCGGCGCTTCCAGGAAGTCCAGGGCGTGACGCGTGGGCGGCGTGTCGAGGATGACGAGGTCGAACCGCTCGTCCGCGCTGAGCTCGAGCAGCTTCTCCATGGCCATGTACTCGTGGCTGCCCGCCAGCGCGGAGGAGACCTGCTGGTAGAACCGGTTCTCCAGGATGCGGCGGCGGGCCGCGGCACCCTCGGCGTGCTTCACCACCAGGGCGTCGAACGTGCGCTTGGTATCGAGGGTCATGGCCCAGAGGGCGCCCGCGCGATCGCGGTCGGGCGCGACGCGGTCGAGGTCGAGCAGGCGCGGCTTGTCGGGCAGGCGGTCGAGGCCGAGGCTGGTGGCCAGTCGCCGCGAGGGGTCGATCGTGCAGACGAGCACCCGCCGCCCCCGCACCGCCGCCTGCACGGCCAGCGCGGCCGCCGTCGTGGTCTTGCCGACCCCGCCCGAACCGCAGACCACGAGCACCCGCCGCTCC
>QHVP01000044.1:1314-3211 GCA_003222295.1 Acidobacteriota bacterium
CTCACGCCGACGCGAGCCGCTTGGCCAGGGTCTGCAGGGCCGTCTCGTCCATGCGCTCCGTGAACAGGAGGGGCAGGGAAACAACCGGCGCCTCCACCGCCTGCTCGAGGCGCCTCCGGTAGAACTGCGTCAGCTTGCGGCGGCGAATGTGCCTCCGCCCCGCGGCCAGGGCGGCCTGCAACGTCACCCCCGGCGCGAGCCGCCCGTCCTCGTCTCCGGCCACCCGGCGCAGGATCTCCGCCTCCTGCTCGCCCGTGAACCGCCGCTCGTGGCAGCCGTTCAGGATCAGCGCGCGGGTCTCGATGCCCAGCTCGTCCCGCGTCATGCGGTGGAACTCCAGGGCCTCGACCACCGCCATCTCTTCGGGCAGGGCGACGATGGCCAGCGCGGTGCGCTTGCGATCGCGCAGCATGGACAGGATCTTCCGCGCGTTGTACCCGACGGGGCCGACGGGCACGGCGTTGGACGCGGCCAGGGGGACCTTCAGGAACGCGAGCCCGTGGCCGGTGGCGGGCGCGTCCACCACGATGAGGTCGTACTTCGGCCGGCGCGGCCAGCCCGTCCGCTCCTCCTCGAGGACCATGATCTTGCCCATCACCATCAGCTCGGGCAGGCCGGGGGCGGCGGCGAAGAACCGGCGGTAGATCGGGCTGGCCAGGACCTTGCGGGACAGCACGTCCACGCGGACCATCTCGCGCACGTACTCGTCCATCACCTGCGCGGGCACGAGGTTCACCATGGAGAAGCCGGGCCGGACCTCGGTCTCCCGGCCGCCGACCGGCGCCTCCCCCAGGTAGCGGCTGGCGGGCAGGGGCGCATCGACCTCTATAAATAAGATGCGCTTGCCCCGGGCGCGCGCGGCCATCGCGAGAGCGGTGCCGACCACGCTCTTCCCGACGCCGCCCTTGCCGGAGAGGATGACCAGCCGGTGCTCGAGGAGGTCGTCGAGAACCATGGGGTCGAGCCTAACACGCGCGTCGTCGCATCGAGGACGGCGTGATCAAGCCGGAGCGGCCACTGAGGAGCTGGTCGCCGACGACGTCGTCGAAAATCACGACCGGTACATCTACCACCGCGACGAGTGATCTTCGTCGACACCGGATTCTTATGTTCAAGCTCGGCATTCAGCAGGCGCGGATCTTCGACGACCACTTCTCTCATCGCTTCACGGCCCGGCCGGCCCGGCTGCCGCGGTTGGAGCGGCGACAACTATAGTCAGTGGACTCCCGCCTCTCGCGCTCGGCGTCACCGTCGCTCGGCGCCGGGCCACGACCCGTCACTCACAGTAATAACTCGTCTGTTCCGCTGATAAACGAATCGTGAGGTTCCGAGCCGATTAGCGCGAGACATGAGCCGTGCCGAAATAGTCCTTGACACGTTTTAAGTAGCGCTCATATACTTCGCCGCCTCAGACGTCCACCCTTTCGAGGGGCCGCCGTCCGCGACGGCATGCGGGTCGGTTCGACGAACCGTCCGAGTTCCCGAGACAAACCGATGCGGACTTCAGCTCCGGCAACCACCGCGACACTCGTCATTTCACTGCCTGCAGTCGTCTCTGCGGCCGGACAGGAGAAGCGCTGTTGAAATTCCTCAAGCTCAACCTCCTGTCTCGCCGGTTCGTCCTGATGCTGACGGTCGGCGCCATGGGCGCCACGGCCTGGTCCTCCTCGGCACCCAACGGACGGATCGCGGTCCTTGGAACCGAGGTCGTGATCCTCGGTGCTGATGGCTCAGTGTCCATCGGCCGTTCCGAGTTCCACCGACGCGACGACATCTCGGGCGTCCTCCGAATCGCCACCGGCGCACGTCATGCGGCGGCGCTCGAGACCGATGGATCGGTGTGGACCTGGGGCGAGAACGACATGGGCCAACTGGGCGGTGGTCCGGAGGTAGGACG